>JBEKRY010000093.1:0-16267 GCA_049517555.1 Candidatus Sulfotelmatobacter sp.
GAAGATTCTGGTCAGTGAAGGTGCTGCGGTGAACGCTGGAGACATCCTGGCAATCGTTGAATAATCAAATCCCCGGTATTCAGATCGATGAATATTCGGATCGATTCAGAAAATCCTGCAAGACTCGATCACTTATTTTTCCACGCCGTTGCTGTCGAGAACTCTCTTCGCGTAGTAATCCTCAACTTTGGCGGAATCGCGCAAAACCTCGTAATACGCGGCCTTGAGCAACTGCTCGCGGCGATCGTGAAGCTGTGAACGGATGGCTTGCTGGACTCGCGGATCGGAGAATTCGCGCTGGCCCGCGGGTTCCTTCGATACCAATTTCACGATGCGGAAGCCGACGAACTGGTTTCCCGGACCCGACACCGTGATGACTGGACTGATCTGGCCAGGCTTGAGTTTCATCACCGCATCGCGGGTCGCGGGATCGGCGCGGTTCAGACCAGACTCGGGAGTGGTGCCGAGATCCCCGCCGTTGCCCGAAGTCTCCGGGTCCTCGGAGTATTTCATGGCCAAACTGGCAAAGTCGTCGCCACTTTCGAGGCGGTTGGCGATCATGTCGATTTTCTTGCGGGCCTCGGCTGCGTTTTGCGCTTTTTCATTCTGGTTTTGGGCCTGCGGGTTGGGCGCCGGAGTCACCATGATCTGGGCCAGGTGGTACTGCGTCTCGATCAGGTTGAACTCGCCTTTGTGCGCATTGTAGTAGTCGGAGATATCCTGCTCGCTGACATTGATCTTGGAAGAGACTTCTTTGTTCATCACCTTTTCCAGAGTGATGGAGCGCCGGATGTCGCGCTTGAAATCGGGCAGCGTGATCTTCTTCTCCTTCAGCCGCTTTTCAAACTCCTCTTCCGAAGAGGGAGATTTGATCTCGTTATATTTGCGGTCGACTTCCTCGTCGGTAGCCAATAGGCCGAGCTTCTCGGCGCGGCGCATGACGATTTCGTCCTCGATGAGCTGGTGCAGAATGTTCAGACGCAAAGCCGTGGCCTGCTCGCCGGTGGGTTGCTGCTGGGCGGAGGCAACCTGGTTGTCGTAGTAGCTGTCGACATCCGACTTTAGGATCTTGCGGCCGTCGACCGTAGCCATCACGTCGCCGCCGGTCTTCGAATTGCAAGCGCCCAAAATGATCAGCAGAGCGGCGGTCGAAATCGCCGCGGCGAGCTGGACCAAGAAAGAGATTTTTCTCAAGAGCATTTCTCCGTTCCACACTGCAACTAAAAGCGAAACCCAGACAGCGGCTGCCTGCTTCCGGCTCACTGAATGAATTACCTGGTTTTACTTCGACGCTGGCACCGCGGCTGCTGGAGCGTGCTGGGGCACGGATTCTCCGGCGTCTTTCAGAGCCGCGTCCAGTATGGCGCGGATCTTGCTCGCCGGAACTACGCCGTCGACCTTCTGGCCATTAATGAACAGGGCCGGCGTTCCGTTCACTCCCAAGTCATCGGCTTCCTTCATCGAGGCTCTCACTGCATCTTCGTTCTGTGCTTTCACGCAGGCTTGCAGCTTTTCCGCGTCCAGGTTGTGTTTCTGACCTTGCAGCGTCGCCATCTTGTCGATGGCGTCGAAGCGCGCCGCAGGAGTTTTTTCCGTGTCCACCTCGCGCTTGTTGGCATGGATGTAGTCGGCGAAGTCCCAGTAGGCGTCGTTATTTTGAGCGGCCAGGCAATTTGCATCTACCGCGGCATGCAGCGCCCAGGGATGAATTTCCGTCAGCGGATCGTCTTTGTAAATGAATGTGACGCGGTCGCCATACTCCTGCAAGATTTCGGGAAACAGCAGCCGGTGCATCTGGGCGCAGAAGGGGCATTCGAAGTCGTCGAAATTAACCACCACAACCTTCGCGGCCTTGGTTCCGCGCGAAGGCCGGCCGCTGACGTCGATCTTGCTCATCACTTCGGCAAACGGATCCTTGGTCAAGTCGAACCGCGTCACGCGCAACATGGTGGCGCGATCCTTGGACAGCAGGAATTTGTAGTCCTTCTGCTTGCCCTCGCCGCCGTCAATGCTCACCGCTACCGTGTCATATCCCGGCATGTCGGTACTAGGGGCGATCGCGCCGACTACGATCTTTACTTCCGCCGGAATGTTATAGAAAGCGCGTACCTGGCGCTCGATCTTACGAGCCAAATCCGGGGGTGCGGACTGGGCAACGCAGCCCAGGCAAACCAGAAGCAGAACGAACAGAGAACGTCGAATTAGGGTCACCAGGAACCGCCTCAGCATCACTTGTCGTCGCTTCGATTATCTCACAGGGTTTGGGAGGCGGCCCGGAGGTGGCCAGATCCTGCGGCTTCTAGCCGGTGCGGCGAAGTTGTTCGGCGGGCAGCAAAGTGTTCATCGATCCGGAGCGGAAGCCTTCCAGGTCGAGGGTGACGAACTTGAATCCCAGCGCCTTGAAGATGGCCGTGAACTGGGCTGCCATTGCAGGGTTCAGAGCGCGTCCCAGTTCTTCGCGGTCAATCTCGATGCGGACAATGTCGCCGTGATGGCGCACGCGGAATTGCCGGAACCCGAGGGCACGAATCGCATCTTCGCCGCGCTCGACTACGGAGAGCGCCTCGCGCGTGACAGGGCGACCGTACTCGATGCGCGAGGAAAGGCAGGCAGACGCGGGCTTGTCCCAGATGCGAAGTCCGGCCTGGCGCGCCAGTTCGCGAATCTCCTGCTTCGTAAGTCCGGCCTGCAGTAACGGCGCGGCGACGTGGTGCTGCCGGGCGGCTTGCTGACCGGGACGGAAATCGCCTTGATCGTCTAGATTCACGCCGTAAGCGATTGCGTCGAACCCACGCTCGGCGCGGAGTTTTTCCATCACCGCGAAAAGTTCATCTTTGCATTGAAAGCAGCGTTGGCCATCGTTGCGGGCGTATTCGGGACGGTCGAGTTCGGATGTGGAGATGACTTCGAGGGGAATCTGCTGCTCGCTGGCGAAGGCGACGGCGTCATTCAGTTGAGTGCGCGCCAGGCTGGCTGAGTCGGCGATCACGGCCAGCATGTTATTGCCGAGAGCGCAGTGAGCGGCCCAAGCGAGGTAGGCGGAATCGACGCCGCCCGAATAGGCGACCAGCAGCCGGCCCAGTTGGCGCAGGTTCGCTTGCAGTTGAGAATCCTTTGCGGCGACGCTGGTTTGGGATAACTGCATAGGCACTATGGTACCAGCCTCGGGTGCGGCGGCAGCCGATGATTTTGAGCTAGTACAGGCGTTCCTGGCGCCGCAGGTTTCCGAAAGAACCGATGTTGGCCAGGGTGAAAGTGAAGCGGAACAAATTCTCGTTGCGGACATTGGCGATGGCGTAGCGGCGGTATTCCACCGTCATGCCGCAGCAATCCCAGTTGTAGGTGGTCTGCGCGGTGGCGAACTGCAACTGGCCGGTCTCCGCGTCGATGCCGAAGCTGCTGGCCGCGCTGAACCCACGGCGGGTCAGGCCGCCGTAGCCCAGGGCTACCCGAAACTGGTTAAACTCGCAGGTGGGTTGCGTCGTAATCGTGGAACTGCAGGTTCCCTCGCTCTGGCCGGGGGCAGTCATGGCAGGTTGCGGAATCTGCAGAAATGCATCTCCGCCGCCAACGGTGAAAGGTCCGAGATTGTAGTTCACCAGCAATGTGCTGGCGTTGATGCGTCCCAGCTGAAAGTCGTAATCGAGGTCCCATTCGGTATCGGTATGGCTGCTGGTCGCAACCCGCAGGCGCGATACGATGGGCGAAAGATGCCGCGGCTCGGTGGCGAAGGCAATGCCCGTCAGGTCTTCGGTGGTGGTAAAAACGTTGCGCTGCCCGGTTACGAGCGCTCCGCCGAAAGTCGGATCGAGGAAATACTTTTGCTCAACTTCCCAGGTGGCGATCTCTCGCACATCAGGAGCCTTCAGGCAAGGCCGGTTTTCCAGGTTGGTTTGACGTCCCCAGGGGACGATCTGTTCCGGCGCGGCGGAGCCAACCGCGAGGCCCGTCATGGGCTTCTCGCACTCCTGGTCTTTCTCGCCCTCCCGCGACGGCGGTTTTTTCGCATACAGGCGCGTTACGAAGCCATATTCGACTTCGTGGGTGTTGCTCAGAATGTCGCGCTCGTCGAAGCGGAGGACATTCGCGAAATCATTTACGCCGGTCACCAGGCGGTAGACGGCTCGCGGTTCGATGACGTGCTTCCACTTCCGGCCTAGAAATTCCTTGTCGAATATTTTCTCCAATACGGGCGGCCGCACTTCGACGGAGGCGTCCAGGGCCTGGCGGTTCGTGGGATCGTTGACGGCAAGCCCGTTAACCAGGCGCTCGGTGTAGTAAGTCTCGTGCAGAGCGAGTGCCGGGCGCAACGACCATCCGCCGAACTGCAGGGGAAGGGAAACCTCGGGGTTGAAATCGAAGCGCCCCACCACGTTGCCAGTGCTAAAGCCGGGCTCACTGCGCGAAAGACCCGCCGCCGAAGCGTCGAAAGACCAAAAAAATGGCGAGTGTCCGACGGCGTGGTCCACACTGGACGCGTCGAAGCTGGGAGCATGCCAGATTTGTATGTCGTCAAAGACTGGTGGGTTTGACAACGCGCCGTCGGATTCCGTGGTCTGGAAGAAGTTCTGATAGCGGTCCATCATTCCGCCGTAAGAAAATCCGTTGATGTCTTTCGAAAGAAAAACCTGCGATTTCACTTCTGAGTTGATCGCCTGGGTGAAAACGTCATTGAACGCCAGCCGGAACAAGAACGAGCTCAGGTAGTCGATATTGGAGACCGCGCGGAAGCCGGAAAAAGTGTCGGCGGCTGTAAGTCGCGCCTCCTGGCCGCCTTCCTTGAGCGGCGGCAGGCCGGCGCCCTGGCTGATGCCGCGGTCGATCACGCCGAAAAAATTCAGGTCAATGTAGGACTGGTCGCCGGGGCGCATGCGAAATTCTCCCCGCTGCGACCACCCTCGCTTGGATAAATACTCTGCCCCGATGATGGCGTCCATGCTGCGGTTGATGGCCCAGTAGAAGGAGTCGCCGATCTCGTTGCCGTTGGTGGACGAATGGCCGCCTGAGGGCACCAGAAATCCCGACTCGCGCGCTTCCCGGTCCACGGGATGAGTTGCATAAGGAAAATAAAGCACGGGCAATCCGTGCAGCCAGAACGTGCTGTGATAGATCTGGGCATTTCCGCCGACGTCTACCACCACGGTGCGGGCGTGGAACTGCCAATTGGGACGGGGAAGTGCGCAGGTCGTGATGGTGCCGTCGTAGACCAGATAATGGTCGGGGCTGGTTTTATCGACGATTTTGCCCGTGAAGGCGAACGGGGCGGTCGAGGTCAGCACGAAGAGGTTTTCGCGCATGCGGAATCCGGTGGTTGCGGTCACATCGTAGAAGCGTCCGGTTTCGGCGGTCAGATTATAAGTTCCGTGGCTAGCCTTGATGTGGTCGTCGTTGGGGCCGCCATCGAGGCGGAAGTGCCCGGAGGCGGTGGCCTCGCCGCTGTCGGCGTTGTAGGTCATCTCGTCGGCGCGGATCACGTAGGTGCGGTAGTGAATTTCCGCTTCGCCGTGCAGTTTGTATACGTCCCCGATCTTTTCCTGTTCCAGGGCGCAGATGGTGGTTGAGTCGGCGTCCTGGCCCTCGGCTTTACTGGCGCAAGGCGCGCTTGCAGCGGGCGCAGGCGTTGCGGTCTTCTGTGCAGATTTTCTTGTGGAGGGAGCCGCTGTGGATGGAGCCTGCGTGGGCGAAGCTGGGAATTGACCGAAACCTCCAGCGAGCAACTGGCTGGTTACTAGCGCAGTGCCGGGAAGCTGATGACAAAGAAACAGCGCCGTGATAAGGAATCTAATGCGCAGAGTCATCGGAAGAAAATCAATGGGAACGGAAGAAGACCGTCCATTCGACGTACGTGCCCTTCAGTCTGTTTTGCCACGGCATCGTGAACTTAGCACGGCGCTGGCCGCGCGGCAAAGTGGCGAAAAAGGCTAGGATTCCCATTGGTCGGCTTGCGGTTGTATGTGGGACGCGAAACTGGCCCGATTTCACTGGAACGGTTTCGATGAGATTTTAATTCGATATGCGATTTCGAAGAGACTGGTTTTCATGAATTGTCTGTTGTGTGGAGAAGCTTGCAGTTGTTCGCCGGAGCCTGATCTCGCTGCCCAGCGGCCGGAAGCTGCGGAATCCCCGTTGGAATCCGCCGTGGAATCGAATTCGCCAGCCGTCGCCCTAGAGGCCGCAAATGCCCCCGCCTGGCGCGACGAGGTCTCTGCCCGGCTGATCCGTTATCGCGCGCGGCGCAAGGTGCGTCCGCCGCGTTACCCGTCTTTGAGCCTACAGTTTGAGGCACCGCAGTTACCGACGAGCCCGAATGCAGCAAGCGGATTTTCTTCGATCGAGGCGTTCGAGCCGGTCTCGAACCATGCTCTCGCGCTCGATGAAATGAGGCAGGAATCATCTCCCGCCGCGGAGGCTGATCTTCGGCGGGCACCTGCCGCAGAAGCCGAGGTTCCTCCGGCACGCGCGCCAATCGGAAATCCCGCCCCACATTCCACCGCAAAAATTATCGAGTTCCCGCGTTCTGCCTGGGGACCGCCTCCGCCTCCGCCGGATCAGCTCGCCGAACCAGTCAGCGAGCGGCCACGAATCCTGGAAGTTCCCGAGGTCGCCCCTTCGCCACCGGCGCTGGGCGGAATCACCATCGAGGCCGCCGAGCACCCTGATGCCGAAAGGCGGCCCGGCATCGACTTTCCCCTGGAGAGTGCAGCGCTGGGTGTGCGCCTCGTGGCTGCCCTGGTTGACGCGCTGATCGTGGTTGCGGCCTCGGGTATGTTCGCTTTCATTTTTTGGAAGGTGTCCGCCGTGCGCCTGCCGCTGGCACAAATTTTGGGACTCGCCGCTGGAATTCCCTGCTTGTTCTGGGTGGCCTTCCAATATCTGCTGATCGTCTATGCCGCCAGCACTCCAGGATTGCGCGTCGCTAGCCTCGAACTGACCCGCTTCGATGGCACTTCTACCAGTCGATCCCTGCGCCGCTGGCGCGTGCTGGGTGCCTGCCTCTCCGGCCTTTCGCTAGGCATGGGCTATGCCTGGGTCTTTCTCGACGAAGATGCCCTCTGCTGGCACGACCGGATCACCCATACCTACCTCTCGCCGAGAAAACGCACGGTCACCCCGCAGTCGAGGTAAGCAGACTATGGCGGAAGCCCTATTGCACTCTCCCTGTGCTATCTTCAATGGTTTACCGTGAGTTGCCTTTTCCGCACTCCACCTGAAGAATGGCCACAGCCCCTGAAGGTACAAAACCGGTAGTAAAAGTCTTCGTCGCCACGACGGTGATGCTGACTTTTATCTCGTTCTGGCGCGCCTCCGCGATCGTGCTGTCGGACCTGGCCTCGTCCGCGTATTATGCGGGCGGCGACGCGGAGAAAGTCATCGGCAAGAGCGCGCCCTGGTTCATCCTCGCGGTCATGCTGTTCAGCTATGCGGTGCGGGCGCTGTATATCGAATCCAGCAGCATGTTCGTGCGCGGCGGCGTTTACCGCGTGGTCAAAGAGGCGATGGGCGGAACTCTCGCCAAGTTCTCGGTCTCGGCGCTGCTGTTTGACTACGTTCTGACAGGTCCCATCAGCGCGGTTTCTGCCGGGCAATATCTGTCGGGCTTCATCAAAGACCTGGGCCGGCAATATCTTCATCGTGACCTGAACTTCTCCGACAACTACTTTGCCGCCGGACTGGCAGTGATCGTGGTCATTTACTTCTGGTGGAAGAATACGCAGGGCATCCACGAGTCCAGCCAGAAGGCGTTGCAGATTATGGCCATCACCACGGTGATGGTCGTGATTCTGATTATCTGGTGCACGATCACGGTTCTGCGCGCGCCGATCCAGTTGCCGCCGAACCCGCTGCATGCGGGCGTGGTTCCTCTGAATAAAGATTCGCTGGGCTGGCTCAATGGAACCTTCTTCAGTCGCTGGATCTGGATCATCGCTTTTGTTGGTTTCGGACATTCCGTGCTGGCCATGAGCGGCGAAGAAACTCTGGCGCAGGTCAACCGCGAGATCGAACATCCCAAGCTGAAGAACCTGGAAAAAACCGGGCTGGTGATTTTCATCTACAGCCTGCTGTTCACCTCGCTGGTCTCGTTCTTCGCGGTGATGATTATTCCGGACAACGCCCGCCCGGATTATTTTGCCAATCTCATCGGCGGCATCGCCATGTACCTGGTGGGGCCGACCAGCCTGAAGCTTCTGTTCCATGGCTTCGTAGTGCTGGTGGGTGTGCTGATCCTGGCAGGCGCGCAGAACACTTCCATCGTAGGTGCGAATGGAGTTTTGAACCGCGTGGCCGAAGATGGAGTGCTGACCAGCTGGTTTCAGAAGCCGCATCATCGCTACGGTACCAGCTACCGCATCATCAACCTGATCGTCTGCATGCAACTGCTGACGATTGTGCTGAGCCGGGGCGACGTCTATCAGTTGGCCGCGCTCTACGCCTTCGGAGTGATCTGGAGCTTCACCATGAAGTCGCTGGCCGTGCTGGTGTTGCGTTTCACCGAGCCGGGCAACCGCGCGTGGAAGGTTCCGGGGAACCTGCACATCGGGAAAACCGAAGTTCCTCTTGGGCTCATGATTATCTCCGCAGTCCTGTTGGTGACTGCCCTAGTGAATCTCTTTACCAAATATCAGGCGACGATCGCGGGCGTGATCTTCAGTGTCGTTTTCTTCGCCATCTTTACCATCTCGGAGCATCACGTTGCCAAAGAACGCCATGGCAAGCCCGAACAACTGGACCAGTTCCGGGTTTACGGGAACCAGGAACTGGGCAGCGGCGCCATGGGAGTGCGTCCGGGCAACATTCTGGTCGCGGTGCGCGATCCCCGCAATCTCTATTACCTACGGCACGTGCTCAGCCATACCCACACCGGCAAACAGGACGTCGTCGTCATGAGCGCGCGCCTATATCATCGCGAACACAGTTTCGGCGGCAGCGCGGTGTTTGAAGCGAGCCAGGTTTTCGACCACTATGAGCAGGAGCTGTTTACAGCGGCAGTGGCCGTGGCCGAAAAAGAAGGCAAACCCATTTCGCTGCTGGTGGTGCCCGCGACTGATGTGTTTGAAGCCATCATGGTGACCGCACAGCGGCTCGATTCCAGCCGCGTAATTTGCGGGCTCTCCAATAAGCTCACCGCCGACGAGCAGGCCAAGCTTACCGGAGATGCCTGGGAGCGCCTGCCTGAGCCGCGTCCGCGGATGACTCTAGAGGTGTGTGCGCCTGACGGTACGATTCGCGAATTTTCCCTTGGACCGCACGCGCCCCGCATGCGCCCGCAGGACGTGGAACTCATGCACCAGCTCTGGCTCAACATTACCGCCGACCCTAAGTTTGCCGGGGCACACCACTACCACATCGTCGCGCTCGCGCTGGAGGAATTGAAGCGCGAGTTGAGCACCGAGCAACGTGCCGAACTCCTGCAGAAGTTGCAGCAGGAGATGAACGTCCCTGCTCGCGATGAAGAAGAGGGCGGCGAATTAGATTCGTAAGCAGGAGGTTCCCATGGCGCGAATTCCGGGCGCAGAGCCCAGTCAAGGCGGCCTGATCCGCCGCTGGTTTGTTGGTCTCGTCTATTTTCTAACCCGGCGCCGGCTTGGCCGCGTCATCATGCCCATCCAGGTGACGGCGCATCACGGGAAAGTTTTCTGGGGATACATCCAGATGGAGCAGTCGCAGATGGGCAGTCATCAGGTGGATCATAAACTCAAGGGCTTGGCTGAACTTCGCGTGGCGACTCTTGTCGGCTGCCCGTTCTGAATTGACATCGGCTCTGCCGTAGGCAGAAAAACCGGAATCTCAGCCGAGCAAATCGCGAATCTGAACAATTACTGCGCCGGCTTCTACTTTTCTGAGACGGAGAAGCTCGTCCTCGAATATGCCGACGAAATGACGCGGACTCCCGTGGAGGTTTCGGACGCTTTGTTTGCGCGGCTGCGGGAGAAGTTCAGCAATGCGGAACTGGTCGAACTGACTTCCGCAATCGCGTGGGAGAACTACCGCGCCCGCTTCTCGCACGCTTTCGGGATTGAAGCTGAAAATTTCGCCGAAGGGGCGGTCTGCGCCCTGCCGGTTCGGACGGATTCAAAACCGTGAACCCGAACTGGCCGCATTAATTCTTCAGAAGATTCTCGAGCGAGGCTCGCAGATCGCGGAAGTGGAACTGATAGCCGCTCCCGATTAGCTGAGCCGGTTCGACGCGCTGGCTGCCCAACAGAACCGTCTCGCCCATTTCGCCAAAAGCCAGCTTCACCACGAAAGCCGGCATAGGAAAAATCGCAGGCCGCGAGAGGACGCTGGCCAGCGTTTTAGTAAACTCGGCATTGGTCACCGGCTTGGGGGCGACCATGTTCACCGGGCCTTGCAGATCGCTGTGCAGGATGTGGTGAATCGCCCCTACCATATCCCGCACGTCGATCCAACTCATCCATTGTCGCCCGTCGCCGATCCTGCCGCCGATACCCATCTTGAACGGCATCAGCATTTTTCCGAGCGCGCCGCCTTTTGGGCTCAGCACCACACCAGTGCGTATCTGCACGGTGCGAATGCGAGCGTCGGCTGCGGCTTTCGTCGCCGCTTCCCACTCGCGGCAAACCTCAGGCAGGAAGCCGCTGCCGGATGCACTCTGTTCGTTCAGCACTTCGTCGCCCCGGTTGCCGTAGTAACCAATCGCCGAGCTGCAGATAAACACCTGCGGCTTGTTTTTGGTTTGCGCCAGGGCCTGTGCCAGATTGCGCGTGCCTTCGACCCGGCTGTTGCGAATCTTTGATTTCTTTTCGCTCGTCCAGCGTCCGACAATGCTCTCCCCCGCGAGATGAATGACCGCGTCGAAACCAGAAACTGTTTTGGGAGAAATCGGCTGCGCAGGATTCCACGCGATCTGAGCTTCGCTCGTACTTGCCCCACGCACCAGGCGCGCGATTTCACAGCCTCGGGTCCTGAGCGAGGAAAGTAGCGCAACCCCGATGGGCCCGGAAACACCGCTGACCAGAATTCGCGAAATCATGGGTGACCGATTTTCAATGTAGCAGCTCAGGCAGCGTTCGAACAGATGTGGTCGGATTTTGAAGGTGTTGAAAGCCCTGAAACTCTGGAAAGTCCAGATTCAACATCCCCACGTCTCGCAAAAAGCGCGAGACATGGGGCACCCAGAGTTTGCCGGCGCCGCAGCACGGGAGTGCCCGCTCGCCACAGGCGTCGCAGGCTATAATCGTACATGGCGAGCTTGCGCCAGCAGATCGCGACCACTGCCCTTACGCTTACCAAGTTTCGCGACTTGATGAAGCGGATGCAGGAGAACCGTCCGCAGGACGATCTCACCATCGTCAAAAAAGCCTACGATTACTCCCTGAAACATCACGAAGGCCAGAGCCGGGCCTCCGGCGAGCCTTATCTGGTTCATCCCCTCGAAGTAGCACTCGTTCTGGCCGAAATGAAAATGGACCCGGTGGCGGTTGCCGCAGGCCTGCTTCACGATTCGGTCGAAGACACGTCGGTCACGATCATCGACATTCGCAAGGAATTCGGCGAGCAGGTCGCGCACATCGTCGAAGGCGTTACCAAGATCAGCAAAATCGACTTCGCCACGCGCGAGGAACAGCAGGCCGAAAACCTGCGCAAGATGATGCTCGCCATGGTCGACGACATCCGCGTGATCCTCATCAAGTTGGCTGACCGCCTGCACAACATGCGCACGCTCGAGCATCTGCAACCCGAGCGCCAGCACAAGATCGCAGAAGAGACGCTGGAGATTTACGCGCCCATCGCCCACCGCCTGGGCATGGGCAAGATTCGCGGCGAACTCGAAGACCTGGGTTTCCGCTTTCTCGATCCTCTGGGCTATGAGCAAGTGGAAAAGTCGGTCAATGCGCGCCGCAAGCAAGGTGAGGCTTTCCTCGCCAAAATGCAGCTGACCATCAGCGAGAAGTTGAAGGAAGCCGGCATCCAGGCCCGCGTGGAAAGCCGCATCAAGCGCCTCTACAGCATCCACAAGAAACTGCAGCGCCAGCACATCGCCGTCGACCAGGTTTACGACTTGTGCGCCATGCGCGTGATCACGCGTTCACTGCAGGATTGCTACGCCGTCCTCGGCATTATTCACAACCTGTGGCGGCCGGTGCCCGGGCGTATCAAGGATTTCATCGCCATGCCGCGGCCGAATTTCTACCAGTCGCTGCACACTTCGGTGATTACGGAAGATGGAACGCCGTTTGAAATCCAGATTCGCACCGAGGAAATGCACAAGATGGCGGAAGAAGGCATCGCTGCCCACTGGAAATACAAAGACGGCCCAGTCTCGGCCCAGGACGAACAGCGCCTGGCGTGGCTGCGGCAAGTAGTCGAGTGGCAGCGCGACGTCAGCGATCCCAACGAATTTCTTTCCACGCTGAAGGTCGATCTCTATCCCGAAGAGGTCTACACCTTTACGCCCAAAGGCAAAGTTGTGGTGCTGCCGCGGGACGCGACCCCGGTAGATTTCGCCTACAGCGTGCACACCGAAGTCGGCCACACCTGCGTCGGCGCCAAGGTGAACGGGCGAATGGTGCCACTGCGCCACAAGCTGCATTCGGGAGACATCGTCGAAATTCTTACGCAACCCGGCCACAAGCCCAGCCGCGACTGGCTCGGGCTGGTCAAGTCCTCGCGTTCGCGAAACAAGATCAAGCACTGGCTCAATGTTCATCAGCGTGAGCGGGCCATCGAAATCGGACGGAAGCTGATCGAAAAAGAAGCGCGCAAATACCGCATCGCGCTCAAAGAAATCAAAGATGAAGAGCTGCAGAAAGTCGCTTCCGGCTATGGCCTGGGGAAGGCCGACGATCTCATGTCGGGAATCGGCTACGGAAAATATTCTGCGCGCCAGGTTCTGGCCCGCCTGCTGCCTGCCGGGGCGACGCACTCCATTGCCGGGGACATTGAATCCGAGGGGCTGACGTCGCAGCCTGGCGGCATCGCCAGCGTGGTGCGCCGCGTCTTTGGCGACCACAACGCCATCACGGTCCGCGGGCAGGGCGACATGCTGGTCTACCGCGCCCAATGTTGCAATCCCATCCGCGGGGAAAGCATCGTCGGCTACATCACGCGTGGTAAGGGAGTGGCCGTACACTCCATCCATTGTCCCAACGTGACGAACCTGATGTATGAACCCGAACGCCGCATCGAAGTCGAATGGGCCCGCGACGAAACCACTCCGACCGCTTATCCCGTGAAACTGACGGTCTTCTGCGACGACCGATTCGGCATGTTGAAGAGCATTACAGGAGTGATTGGCGACGCCCAGAGCAACATCAAGAACATTACGGCTCATACCGCCAACAGTCAGGCCAGCGTGGAAGTCGTTCTCGACATCTCCGACCTGAAACACCTCGAGCAAATCATCGCCGGCCTCAGGAAGATTCCCGGCGTGCACGAAGTGCAACGGCTTCAGAAAATCTAACCAGTTTCGACCCACTGACAAACTGACTACGGTCTCACTCCGATTTCCAGGTCACCTTGAAGCTCGCACCGTCCGACGCCAACGCCGACGGAACCGCCGTATCCTTGCTCTTGTTTGTTCCGTTCTTCGTAGAAATCGACTCCTGCACCGCGCTGCCGAAATCGGTGATCGTTCCCGAGATTGACGAGTCCGTCGCTTCATCCACGCCCGTGCTTATGCCCGTAAAGAGCGTGCCAAACGAATCCACGCCGAAGTCCGACAGCTCGTTTCCGTCCATCTCTTCAATCCATTCCGCTGAATTTCTCAAGGGCACGCCGCTTCCAAACGCCCCTTTGAATTCCACTTCTTTGCTGAAGCCCTGTCCCGCCGTTTCGTTTCTGAGCGCCACCAGATATTCGTTGTTGCCTTCATACGTCACCGATGCCGAAAATTTATCGCCGGGTGCGATCGACACGTCGTTAATCACCACACTGCCGAGCGGATAAAATTCATACCACACCCAATAAAACGGAGTCTTGCCGTTGCAATCGGCATCCGTTCCGATTTGCTCCACCGTGTTTGACGACCAGCCGTCGATGCCCACCCACTCCGACGAATCGGTGTTCGGTGTCTTCGCACAATCTACTGCCGTCACGATCCACGATCCCTGCACATAGCTGAAGTCTGTGCCAGTCACAGCGTACCCGGCCCAAATCGTGTTGTAGGAAACAGTGACGTCCCGGATCGGATCGTACACAGGCGGACGCGTTCCGGGAGCCACAATCCTCGGCCCGTGTGTCCGCGGGACAAACGCCGCGATCCCCGCCGAACCAGGACCGACGGCCATCTGCGCCAACGCAGGCGCAGTGCTTAGGGCTAACAAGATTCCACAAATCTCCTGAAATTTCGACATCAGAGGCGTCCCCGTTTCCTGCCACCGGACTCTCATCTTCCGTCCCCGAGGCCGCAACATCTTATGCCGCGTCACGCCTGCCTATCAAGCCATAAGTTTCCCGCCTGCTCTCCCCATTCTCACCGCCTACTCGCCGAAACCCTTCAGAACAGCCTCGCCCTGCAGCGATTCTTCCAGCCGCGCACTGAGCCAGTTCGTCAATTGTTCCTTCACGTGCACGGGAACTTCCACGAACTCCAGTCCTGCTTTGCCGGCACCGTCATGCCAGCAGACTTCCGCTGTGATCTTCGCGCTGACCGGAGGGTCCGGCAAAGTCAGCCGCAAGGCGACTCGATCGCCAACCTGCAGCCCAGGCGAGCTGCTGAGAGCGATGCCGTGTTCGCTGATATTCACGGAGGTCGCCATAAAGTCAGGCCCGGAAGCGACGGAGACATGAACCGGGATCTGCACAGGGCAGCGATAATAGCGCCTCTTTTCGTTCACCATGAGCGGATGGGACACTTTGAGCGTACGCACTAGAACTGCAGCAGATATGGGTTTGACGAGCACAAAACTAGCGCCGGCGCGGAATGCGCTGGGCATCTCGTCATTGGCATTCAGGACGGCGATGACCACGGCCGCTTTGTGCGATGTCATTTCGCGAGACTTCCTCAGGAGTTCCAGCGCGGCGGCCGAATCCTTGAAGTCCACGACGATCGCTTCGTATTTGGAGTGGCACAGCTTGCCGGTGGCGGAGGCGAAGTCGGAGCAGACGTCGACATGCATGGCCAATTTGCCCATGTAGTAGCAAAGAGTATCGATGGTTTGAATATCGGCGCTCACCAGCAGCGCCCGGACGCCTATGCTCTTGGCGGGCACGAGGTCTCTTTTCTCCGGCTCGATACGGTTGCGCAGGCGCAAACGGGGAAGGCGCTCATACTCATATGGCAAGGACTTCGGGTATTTCCATCTCGCCGTGTTCGAAGGCATGCACAAAGGCATCCACGACTGCAGGATCGAAATTGGATCCCGCGCTGGAGACAATCACCTGCTTGGCTTCGAATGGAGTGACTGCCCGGCGATAGGGGCGGTCGCTGGTCAGCGTGTCAAACGCATCGGCGACTGCCAGCACCCGGGCTTCCAGCGGGATCTCGTCCCCTTTGGCAGGACCATATCCTGACCCGTCGAACTTGTCGTGATGGGAAAGAATAATGGGAAGTACGCGGCGTAACGATCCGCCGACCGGTTCGAGCAGGGCGACGCCCTTCTGCACATGCTTGCGCATTTCCAGCATCTCTTCCGGAGTCAGGCTGGCGGCTTTGTGGAGGAGTTGGCGGCTGGTTTCGAGTTTGCCGACATCATGCAGCATGGCCGCCGCCCGCACGTCGTCGACCCGCTCCTGATCGAACCCCATCTGCGTCGCGATGGATGCGGCGTAGAACGCTACCCGGTAGGAGTGGTTGTGCGTGTATTTATCGTTCGAGATAAACTGCTGCAGAATTGTCAGCAGACCAAAATAAGTCTGCCGCAGTTCGAGCATATGAGTTTCTTTCTTGTCATAAAGAGTTCCCATGGCGTACGCCGTAATCTCCAGCAGGCAGGCCCAAGTGACGAGCTCAGACCATTCGGCGTGGCTCAACGCAAAGGGAGCAGAGCCAGCAAACAGCCCGGTATTTTTCCATAGCAGGATAATGACCAGGAAAATGCTGGCGCTGGCGGTGAGCACTGCGTGTCTGCGGCCATAAACATAGGCCGAGAAAATCGTGGGCAGCGTATAGAGGCCCAGGATCATGCGGTGAGAAGCTACCAGCCAGTTGAACAGCCCGGCGATCACGAATAGCGACAGCACCAGCCACAGTTCCTGGTTAATCTTGGCCAGACCGGTCGTAAACTTTGACTTGGAAGCCGCGGCTTCTCCTGCCGATATTCCCGGGCTGCCCAGCAGGCGTGCGTTGGTCAGGGTAGATGTTGAT
>JBEKRY010000094.1:0-16206 GCA_049517555.1 Candidatus Sulfotelmatobacter sp.
CTTCCATGTAGATCGGTTTGTCGTGCAGCACCTGCTTGCCCCGGTTGAGATGCTTGATGAACTCGGCGATGCCGCCGTTGTACTTGAACTCCGCGTGCTTCGCTTCGCCCGTCTTCGAATCGGTGTTGCGCTCGTCCGTCAGCGTGATCAGCAAACCCTTGTTAAGGAATGCCAGTTCGCGCAACCGCTGTGCCAGCGTGTCGTAGTTGTACTCGGTCGCAGTAAAGATCGAACGGTCGGGCAGGAAGTGAACCTTGGTCCCACGCTTCTTGGTCGCACCCGTTTTCCGCAGCTTGTTGGTCGGGTCGCCTTTGGAATAATTCTGCTGCCAGGTAGCGCCGTCGCGCCAGATCTCCAGTTCGAGGTCTTCGCTGAGCGCGTTCACGCACGACACACCCACGCCGTGCAGTCCGCCGGACACTTTGTAAGTGGACGAATCAAATTTCCCGCCGGCATGCAGCGTGGTCATTACCACCTGCGCCGCGGAAACTTTCTCGCCGTCGATTATCATGTCGTCGCAAGGAATGCCGCGTCCGTCGTCGATCACCGTGATCGAGTTGTCGAGATGAATGGTGACTTCAATCTTCGTGGCGAATCCAGCGAGCGCTTCGTCAACCGAATTATCGACAACTTCATACACCAGATGATGCAGGCCCAGCTCTCCCGTTGATCCGATGTACATGGCGGGGCGCTTGCGCACCGCCTCCATCCCGCCCAGCACTTTAATGGAATCGGCATTGTAACTAGCGTCGCCGCTGCCGTTGCCGCCCGCAACTGCGCCGTTGGGTGCGTCGATGGGAGTCACTTTTCCGTTTTTTGTTTTGGTGTCAGCGATGGGAGTATTGATCTCTTTGGTGGCCATTCCGCTCCGCGAAAATGTCCCGATTTCTTTTGTGAATTCAGGTTCTGTAAGTCCCGGAATTCGGCTGGAAATTCCGCCCCGACTCGACTGCCCCGAAGCCCCCTGCAAAGGACCTCAAGTTATTGAATTTCCTAATACTTAGGGTCATCCTGCAACTCTTCAAATTATACCACAAATCAACATTTTTCGGCCCCCGCGAAAAGGACCGAATCGAGTGAGTAAAAGGCCCTTTTTCGGCTATACAAACAAACGGGGCGGCCCGTGAGGCCGCCCCAAACTGAACACTAATCACCGACCACTAGCCACTGCTCTTACGCCGTAGCTGGCCGCTCTCCGCCCTTCGCTCGTCCCGGCTGCAATTCCGGCTTAATCACGTGCTGCACTCCGTCGTCCTTCGACGAAGGCGGCGGCTGCACCGGAGGAAGTTGCTGGTTCTCGACCAGCATCTTGATCTCGTTCGCATCCAGCACCTCGCGTTCAATCAACGCGCGCGCAATCCGCTCGAGCACTTCCCGATTTTCCTCGATAAGCTGCTTGGCCGTCGTGTAACCCCTATTGACCAGCTTGCGCACTTCCTGGTCAATCTTGATCGCCGTGTCCTCGCTGTAATCGCGATGCTGGGCGATTTCGCGGCCCAGGAAGATCTGCTCTTCCTTTTTCCCGAATGTCATCGGCCCCAGATCGCTCATGCCCCACTCGCAGACCATCTTGCGCGCCATATCGGTAGCCCGCTCAATGTCATTGCCCGCGCCGGTGCTCATCACATTGAGGAACAGCTCCTCCGCGATGCGCCCGCCCATCAGGATCGCGATCTCGGTCTCCAGGTAGTTCTTGTAATAGTTGTGCCGGTCATCGGTGGGCAACTGCATGGTGACGCCCAAAGCCATGCCGCGCGGAATAATCGTGACCTTGTGCAGCGGATCGGAATTCGGCATCTTAGCCGCTACCAGCGCATGTCCGGCCTCGTGATACGCCGTATTCTTCTTCTCCTCGTCGGTGAGCAGCAGCGACTTGCGCTCCACGCCCATCAGGACTTTGTCCTTGGCCAATTCGAAGTCATAATGCAGAACCGCTTTGCGATTCTGCCGGGCAGCCGCCAGCGCAGCCTCGTTCACCATGTTGGCCAAGTCAGCGCCGGAGAATCCCGGTGTCCCGCGCGCCAGTACGGAAAGATCAACATCTTCAGCAAGAGGAATCTTCCGGGTATGCACGCGCAGAATTTCCTCGCGCCCCCGCACATCCGGCCGGCTCACTACAACCCGCCGATCGAAACGCCCCGGCCGCAGCAATGCCGGATCCAGCACGTCAGGCCGGTTGGTCGCCGCCATCAGGATGACGCCCTCGTTCGATTCGAAGCCGTCCATCTCGACCAGCAGTTGGTTCAAAGTCTGCTCGCGCTCGTCGTGTCCACCGCCCAAACCAGCGCCGCGATGCCGTCCCACTGCATCAATTTCGTCGATGAAGATAATGCAAGGAGCGTTCTTCTTGCCCTGCTCGAAAAGGTCGCGTACGCGGCTCGCGCCCACGCCAACAAACATTTCCACGAAATCCGAGCCCGAAATCGAGAAAAACGGAACATTCGCCTCGCCCGCAACCGCCCGAGCCAGCAGCGTCTTACCCGTTCCCGGAGGCCCCACCAGCAGCACGCCTTTCGGAATGCGTCCGCCCAGCTTCTGGAACTTCTGCGCCTCGCGCAGAAATTCGATAATCTCCCGCAGCTCTTCCTTAGCCTCTTCCACGCCCGCCACGTCTTTGAACGTGACTTTCTTCTGCTGCATCGAGAGCAGGCGCGCCCGGCTCTTGCCAAACGACAGTGCTTTATTTCCGCCGGTCTGCATCTGGCGGATCATGAAAATCCAGACTGCACCGATCAATACGATCGGAACCACCTGAATCACCCACGCCCAGTTCCCACCGTTGATGTCGCGGAAGTCGTTGGACACGCCTTTGCTATCCAGACTCTTGAGCATCTCCGGGGTGAAATAGGTTGGAGGCGCAGTGGTATGGAACGCGGAACCATTGCGCAGCTTGCCGCGGACTTCCATTCCGTTGACCACGAATTCCTGAACGTTGTTCTGTTCCACTTCGTTCATGAACTGCGAGGTTTTGAGTTCTGCGTCTTTCTGGCCATCGCGTGCACTCTTGACGACCTGCCACAGCAGAAGCGCCGAAACGCCAATCAGCAACCAGAACAGCACGGTTTTTACGGTTGAGTTCACCTAGAGGACTCCTGAATTCGAAACGGGGTGGCCGCCTACAGCAAACCCCCCGAGGCTCCTACAACTGGTTAGATGCTCTGGCGCAATTTTTGATTGGCAAAATCTCTAACACCTTATTCTACCTTTTCTGCGGCAAAAAGGCGCGTTGTTCCCTCTATAACTTAAGTCACGGGGATTCTTGGATTTGCCGCCGCCAGGTAGGGTAAATTTCGGTTCGTCTGCTCCACCGCCCCCAAACCGTAGCCCACCAGAAAGGTCTCATCCACCAGAAATCCGAAATAATCCGGCTGCAAGGGCACGCGGCGCGCCGCCTGGCGGTCGAGCAGCGTCACCAGTTTCACCGAAGCCGCCCCTCGCGACCGCAGATCGCTCATCAGGAACTCGCTGGTCACGCCCGAATGCACCAGCCCCTCCACCAGCAGAATGTGCTGCCCGCGAATGTCCGGCTCGTGGCTGAAAAAAATCTCCATCACATCGTTGGAGGCCCCGCTTGGCGGTCGCGTGTATCTGGGCTTGATGAACTGGCACACCACCGGTACTTCGATCGCCCTCACCAGGTCGGCCTGGAACATGAATGCATTCTCCAGCACCGCCAGCATCTGGACGGTCTGCCCCTTGTAGTCGTCGGAGATTTGCCGGGCCAGCTCCTTCACGCGCTTCTGGATCTGATCCGAGCTGATGACCGGGCGAGGGGGCTCGATTCGCGGACCATTCATGAAGTTAGCGTGCCTCTCTAATTCAGACTAGCATCGATTCAGACTAGCATCGATACGTGTGTCATCCTGAGCGAAGTTGCCGTTCACGAAGTGAACGACAACGTAGCCGAAGGATCCCCACCTTGTCACCGTGTCGGCTTCAGGCCCAATAGCGTTTCCAAAATCAGTATCGCGGTTCTCCCCGGCGTCGCCCGCAGTTTCGCTGGCACCGGAAACCCTCGCATCCACACAATCTCGCCCTTGTTCCCGGCTTCGTAGCCGCTCACCACTACCGGCCACATCCTGCGCTCCGGCTGGGCCACATGACGCTCCTGTAGCAATTCCTTGATCTTCTTCGGGGACTTCGTATGGGCCGGCCAGAATCGGTCGCCCGGACGCCAGTTCCGCACCCGTAACGATCCGGGCAGAGATGCCGCATCCAGAAGTTGATCAGGATTATACGCCGCCTCCGCGCCCGCAGGAACGGTCCGCGTCTCAACGGAGGAGCCTGCTTCGTTAACCTCGACAAGGCCAGGCACGGGGAGTTCGTATTCGTAGTCATGATCGTAGTCACGATCAAGGTCGCGTGGCAAAACCGGCTCCCGCAAATCGGGGGTAACGAACCGCAGTTCCTCCGCTTCGACTAAGAGCGTCCACCCTAGCGGCAACGACACTGCCTTACCCGACGCACCTTCCTCGCCCGCGACCCGCAGGATTTCTTCCACATGCTTGAACTCCAATGGAATCCCGGCGTTCTCGCCAATCGCCTTCACCAGCCGGCGCTGCACGGCAACCGGCTCGCCCAAAAACCACATCCGGCTCATCGCCGCGTTCATTACCAGCCAGGCCGCGTTACTGATTCTCGACTGCAGATCCTCGCCCATGGGGTGTCCCATTTCTTGGACTGGGTGCCCCATTTCTCGCGTGTCCTTTGCGCGAGAAGTGGGGATTTCGGCGGAATCAGCAGTGGGGATCTTGACGGAACTTGGCCCGCCGCTGGAGTTTCCGAGCCCCCCGATCTGAACAAGCTCATTCGAACCAGCCACATCACGAGCCCACTCCGGCTCCGACCACTGCACCGTAGTTCCCATCCAGCCTGCAACTTCGTTCTCCCAGTAATCTTCTTCCCCGCGCGCAATCTCCGCCAACTCGGCCAGACTCTCCGCCACCGCAGGATTGAACTCCTGCTCCAGCAGCGGCACAACTAGCTTGCGCACACGATTCCGGGTGAATTTCTCGTCCGTGTTCGTCGAATCCTCCCGCCAGCCCTGGCCGATGTCAGTCAGATACTGCTCGAGCTCGCAATGCCGCATCGCAAGCAGCGGCCGCACAATCTCGCCCGAAACCTCACCGGCCTCGTCTTCCACGAGAATCCGCGGATAAATCCCTCCCAGCCCCCGCACCCCCGCCCCCCGAATCATCCGCATGATCACAGTCTCAGCCTGATCATCGAGCGTGTGCCCGGTAAGGATTTTGTCCAGGCGAGCGTGACTCGTCCCATGAGACCCTTGCGAAGCCGAGCGAAGCGACTCAGGTTCGTGGAAGGGCACGGCTTCAGCCGTGCCGTTAAGAGCCAAGAAGGGAACGGGCTTTAGCCCCTGAGGCTCGCCCGCGTCTTCGCCGAGCAGATATCGGAAGAACCCATAACGCAAGTCCCGCGCAGCGGTTTCCACACTGACGTGCTCCGCTGCCACATGCCCTGCCACGTCGTCGCCATCGGCGCGAAACTCCAAATCGTGCTCACGAACCAGCCCCGCGACAAATTCCTGATCGCCGTCCGATTCCGCACCGCGTAGCCGGTGATTGAAATGAACGACCGAAAGGACAATCCCCAACTCGCCCCGCAACTCCAGCAGCACCCGCAACAGCGCCACGGAATCAATCCCGCCGGAAACGGCGACACCGACGCGATCCCCAGCCCGCAGCAGTTCGTGCCGCCGAATGTGAGAAAGCACGCGTTCCGCCAGAGAATGCACGGAAACATGTTACAGCCTGCAACGCAGCAAAGGCTCGTCTAGGCAATCTTGGGCTCAGCGAACCTCGCGTCCGCAACCAGCTTTGCGAGGAGCGAAAGAGTCAATTGAGTTTCTGGATCTTCGAGGCGTTCACGAGGGATGGTGTAGGAGAAGAGCGCTTCGTGGGCGACATTCAAGCTATGGTAGTGAGCGACCGCCCACCAATAATTGCAGATCGGGATCCCATCCTCTTCTGACAATTGCTCCCAGGCGACCACGATGTTGCCACCAGATTCGTAGAAATCGCCACCGTGCTTCTCTGCCCTCTCATTGAGAAGGTCGCAAAGCCGTTCTCTCGAGGTATCCTTCAGGGTGAGAAGGCTTGCCCGAAGCCAGCCGGAATCAGCATTGGGCGCGTGATAAAGGTAGTTGTTTCCTTCTTCCACTGCTTCGACCCACTCATGCGGAATCAGAAAGCTGAGCTGATTTCCGAAGGTGAAAACACGATCTAGTCGAGTAGTCGTCACACCCCCGAACTCTTCTCCTTAATCAACTTTCCGATCTTCTCCACAAACTCCGCCGCCAGCATGTCCTCCGTCTTCTCTTTCCCGCGCGAGCGCACATTCACCTTGCCCGCCTCGGCCTCTTTATCCCCGACAACGAGCAGGAACGGCACTTTCTGCATGGCATGCTCGCGAATCTTGGCATTCATCTTCTCGTTGCGCGCGTCGACCTCGACGCGCACACCAATCGCCTTGAGCTGTGAGGCGACTTTGTTCGCATACTCCGCATGCCGCTCGCTGATCGGGATCATCGCCACTTGCACCGGCGACAGCCAAACCGGAAACGCTCCCGCGTAGTGCTCGATCAGAACGCCAAAGAATCGCTCGATCGACCCGAACAGCGCGCGATGCACCATGACCGGCTGCTTCCGCGAACCATCTTCCGCCACATACTCCAGACCAAAGCGCTGCGGCAGGTTGAAGTCAACCTGCACCGTCGAGAGCTGCCACAGCCTTCCAATGGCATCGACTAACTTGATGTCGATCTTCGGCCCGTAAAACGCCGCTTCGCCAGGGATGGTTTTATACTCGACATTCTTGCGCTTCAGCACATCCTCGAGCGATTGGATGGCGTGCAGCCATTGCTCTTCGCTTCCCACAAAATTCTTGCGGTCGTCGGGATTCCAGGTGGAAAGCTCGATCTGGTACTTGTCGAAGCCAAAATCCTTCAGCACATCCATGGCAAAGTCGAGACAGCCGGTAATCTCACCTTCGACCTGCTCGGGCGTACAGAAGATGTGCGAGTCATCCTGCGTAAACCCGCGCACGCGCAGCAACCCGTGCATCACACCCGAACGTTCATAGCGATACACCGTGCCCAGCTCGCCCAGCCGCACCGGCAAATCGCGATACGACTTCAGCGAATCTTTGTAAATCAGAATGTGTCCCGGACAGTTCATCGGCTTCAGCCGGTATTCGGCGTCGTCCAGCTCCATGGCGTCGAACATGTTCTGCGAATAGTAACCTTCGTGTCCCGAGGTATAGAACAGCTGCCGCCGCGCCACATGCGGCGTGTACACCAGCGAATATCCGCGCTTGATGTACTGCTCGCGCATCCAGTCTTCCATCTCCTTGCGGATGATTCCGCCCTTAGGATGCCAGAAGATCAGCCCCGGCCCAGCCAGTTCCTGAATTGAAAACAGATCGAGCTGCTGGCCAATTACGCGATGGTCGCGTTTCTTGGTCTCTTCGAGGTGCTTCAAATAATCGTCAAGGTCTTTTTTCGAGAAGAAAGAAGTCCCATAAATGCGCTGCAGCTGCTGATTCTTTTCGTCCCCCAGCCAATAAGCGCCCGCAATATTGAACAGCTTGAATGCCTTGATCTTTCCCGTCGACGGAATGTGCGGCCCGCGGCAGAAATCAATGAACTTGCCGGTGCGGTAAATCGAAATCTTTTCATCGGGCTTGGTGAATTGCTCGATGAAATGGCACTTCATGAAATCGCCTTCTTTTTTGAACTCCGCCAGTCCCTGATCGCGCGGCAGAAACTCGCGCGCGTACGGCAAATTCTGCTGCACCAGTTCCTGCATCTTCTTTTCGATCTTTTCCAGGTCCTCAGTCGTGAACGCCGTAGGCCGGTAGAAGTCGTAGAAAAATCCGTTCTCGGTCGGCGGACCGTGGCCCAGCTTGGTCTCGGGAAAGAGCTCGAGCACCGCCGCCGCCAGCAGATGCGCCGACGAATGCCGGAAAATCTCCAGCGCCTCGGGATCTTTTTCGGTGAGCAGACGCAGGTCAGTGTCCTTCTCAAGTGGCCGCGTGAGATCGATGAGATCGCCGTCCGCCTTCGCCGCCAGCGCCGCATCCGCCAACCGCTGACCAATCGACTTCGCAATATCGAGCGCGGTCGTACCCTTGGGAACTTCCTTCACACTCCCATCCGGGAGCTTCACATGAATGCTGTCAGCCATAATGTGGGACCTGCAGGAAAACTCAATCTTTCAGTTTATTGGAGGGAATCAGGAGGGTCAAACCGTGGCCAAAGGTACTAGTCTTTCTCCATGCTTACGGCGGTCTGGTACATGTCCTACTTCCTGGCGTGACAGAACGCGCATCTTACGTCGAAGAATCAAGCACTTCTGCGGGGTAACCTGGTGAGGTGACGAACGGCACATTGCCACGAGCAAGGGCACATTCTACTGTCGCGATCAGAATGAATCTAAAACCTGCGCATCCCCACGCAAAGTCGCACCATCCGGATCACCCCGCTCACGCCACCATCGGCCGCAGCCAGATGGCAAAACGCCGCAGCAATCGCATGGCGCTCAACGCGTCCGTCGGGCTGTCCGGGGAAGATCGCCAGAAATGCTCCTTCACGATGCCGGCCAAGGCAACGAAGCTGAACAAACACGGCGCCGCGGTTCAACTCGGTCGTGAGCTCCTGGTGGGTTCGGTCCTCACTGTAAATAACCAGCGCGGCACACAAATCGCTGCTCGCGTAGTAACACAGTTGGCGGGTATGCAGGGCGTTTCCACCTACGCGATCGAGTTTGTCGAACAGGACGAACGAGCGCAAACTTTCTGGGGCATTACTTTCCCGCCGAACGTTTCAAACGCCTAACCGGCAAATGGCGCCGGAGCCTCCACAGGCGAAAGCTCCGGCGCAAAAGCGGACTACATCGTCACATCCTTGACGTGCGTCGCGATGTACCACTTATTCCCGAACGCATCCTTCACGCCGGCGTTGCGGTCGCCGTAGGGCTGATCGGTCGGCTCCTGGAATGAGGTCGCCCCCGCCGCCAGAGCCTGCCGATACACCGCATCCATGTTCGGCACATAGAGGTAGAACATCGCCTCCATCGGCTCGTACTTGCCGTGGGCCTCGCCCATCTCCAGCACGGAATCGCCGATACGCACCACGGCATGGTTCACGACCCCATCGGGCGAGGCATACTTCGCCACTTCCTCCGCTCCGAACGCGCGCTTCAGGAAGCCGATCAGCGGTTCGGCCCGCCGCGGATGCAGATACGGATTCACGCTGAACAGCCCTTTCGGGACATAACTCTCTCCCTTGGCCGTGGCAATGTACCAGTAGTTGCCTGCCTTGTCCCGCACCGCGCTGGAGCGCTCGCCGTATTCCTGGTCGCGCACCGGATCGATCAGCGTCGCGCCCGCCGCGACGGCCCTCTCGGTGACCGCATCCGCGTCCTCAACGTAGATGTGCAGTGCATTGGGCTGCAGCGTGCCCGGGAATTTCTTCCCTGCGATGCCCCCGCCCACCATCAGCGTCGTGTCTCCAAGGCGCACTTCGGAGTGCACGCCTGTAGGCATCACCGCCCGCATAATTTCTTCCGCGCCCAGACCTTGCTTGGTGAACTCCAGTAGCCCCAACCCATCCTCGGCAACCAGATACGGCGTCACCATGCGGAAGCCGCGAGGAACCGGACTAATCCCTTTGCCGGCCTCAGGCATCTTCCCACCTTCGGGTCCGGTCGTCATCCCTTTCATGCGCCGGTGCATTTCCTCCATCGAGATTGCTTCTTTCACCGTGAACACACCCCAGGAATAGCCAAAGGGATCTTCCAGGAAGGCATCGCGGTGCCCATAGAACTGATCTTTAGGTTCCCGCACCAGCTTCATCCCGCCCTCCACGGCGTGCTCCGCAAAGGCGTCCACATCCGGCACCTGGATGGAAATCGAAACCGGCGAACCACCCAGCGTCTCCGCGCTGAAGCGGCCGCCCTCAGGCCATTCGCCAGTTACGTTGATGGCCGAATCGCCGATCCTCAATTCAGCGTGCGGGATTTGCCCTCCCACCTCGAAACGGAACATTTCCTTCGCGCCCAATGTGCGTTTGTAAAACTCAATCGCTTTGCCAGGGTCTCGGAACGCCAACCTGGGGGATGCACTCACACGAACGGCTGCAACGGGTTCGGCAACGGTAGACATAGATTTCTTTCCTCCTAATTCAGATTTCAATCTGGCCTTGAAACTCGCACTCGGCAGATTGCGCAAGTCCGCCGCGATGCGCACCAGTGGCTCAATCTCACTCACCGCCTTCGTAACCCGACCGTCATTCCGCGCAAGCATCGAGTCGAGAGCCTTGTTTAGCTGCTCGATCTTCTTCTGCTCGCCATTCCCCGGATTCCCGCTTCCAGAAAGAGAGCGCTTAGGCATCGGCACCCTCCAGTCGCGCCCGCAAATTCGTGAGCGCGCGGAACTGCAGTTGTTTCACCGCTCCCTCAGTCTTGCGAACTTCCAGCGCCACTTCCTTGATGCTTTTCTGCTCGACAAACCGCAGCACCACCACCCGCCGCTGCTCGGCCGGCAACGTATCCACCAAACGATACAACGTAGCCCGCCGCTCGACTTCTTCAATCTCGGCCGGGCTCGCCGGCGCCGACTCGATCACTCCCGAATCGTCCGCCACTTCCCGCCCCGAGCGCTGCCACCGGTCCGAAATCAGGTTCGCCGCGATGCGGAACAACCACGCCGCAAACGGAATCCCCCGCCACTCAAACCGCTTCAAATTCGCCAGCGCCTGGTGAAACACTTCCGCCGTGACGTCTTCCGTTTCCGCCCGGTTTTGTACACGCTTCACAACGTAGGCATACACCCGTTCGAAGTTCATTTCGTAGAGTTCGGCAAAGCAGGCGGGATCGTGCTGCGCAGCTTCGATCAGAAGCCGCTCGTCCGCTTCTTTCTTCAGAGCCTTCAACGAATTCTCCGCGGTTTGGTCTTACGTTGGAATAACCATCGGACGGGAAAAAGGTTACGCCTCACGACGAGCTTATTCGGTGGGCACGCTTTTCGAGTAATACAGTTTTTCTACAGCCTTCTGCACTCTGGCCGAAAGCGCTTCCAAATCCTTCCCAGCCAGCCCAGTCGTCGAAATCGGCTCGCCCACCCGCATCTCCAGCGGACGGCATTTAATGTGGTAAGTGTTCATCGGCAGCAGCTCATAGGTTCCGATCAAAGCGACCGGAACAATATCCACCTGCGCCTTGATGGCCAGAAAAAACGCTCCCGGCAGAAAAGGTTTGATCTCTCCGTCCGGAGTGCGCCCGCCTTCGGGATAAATCACCAGCGGCAGTCCCGCCTTCAATCCCTTCAATGCCGCGCGGATGCTGCTGATGGAGTGCGCTGGATTCTGCTGATCGATGCACACCTGCCCCGACCGCTTCAGTTGCCAGCCCACGATTGGATACGACAGCAATTCTTTCTTGAACGCGATGCGGAACTGAAACGGCAGATAGGCATAAAGCACAGGAATATCGAGCGCCGATCCATGGTTGACCGCGTAAACATGCGGCTTCGAAGTGTCGATCTTGTCGAGCCCGGTTACCTTCACCGGCGAAAAGATCGTCTTCATGATCAGCCATGACCAGGCGTACGAGAACCAGTGCAGCCGCCGTCCACTGCGGTCAAACGAACCTCCCGGGATGGCGAGCAGTCCCATCCCCAGAGTGTAGAACCAGATCAACGGATCAAGAATGAAGTAGGAACGCAGCCGGCTCAGCCAGCCGTGATTCAACCCTGGAATGGCATGCGGGCTGCCACGCCTCGAAGTTAGGGGAGCCGCGACTGACACCGCCCCGCGCACAGCGCCGTCAGCCCGGACGTTTTCCAGTTGGCCGTTTTCCAACCGCCCGTCTTCCAGTTGATTCACTGATGAATTCACTTCGCCCACACGTCCATTCTAGGCTATAACCGCCGCAATGATGCCGTACTTCGGGTCATCGATGGCATCGCTAAAGCGATGCCCTGATACGCACCTCGCCTCAAGCGCTCACCCCAAGAATCCGCATCGCTTCCCCGACCAAATAAATCGAACCCGTCACCACCACAACAGTTTCCGGTCCAGCACTCTCGCGCGCCCGCTCCAGCGCCGCGCCAATCTCGCCCACCGCTTCGATCTCGGCCCCCGTGCGTCTTCCGGCCTGCTGAATCTCCTCCGGCGACGCCGACCGCGGATTCTCCGCCCGCGTGGCAATCACCCGCTCCGCCACCGGAAACAGAATCTCGGTCATCTCCGAGATTGCCTTGTCGCGCATCGCCCCGAAAACGAAAATCAGCGGACGGCCGTCATAGCGCTCCGAAAGGGCAGAGCGCAGGGCCCACGCACCCGCCGGATTATGCGCCACATCGAGGACGATCTCCGGCCAACCAGCCCGCGCCGGCAGCACCTGAAATCGCCCCGGCCAGCGCGTCTCACGAATCCCACGCTCAATCGACTCCGCCGTGATCCCAGCAACTCCCAGCTTGCTCAACTCCTCCGCCGCAGCCACAGCCAAAGCCACATTCCGCAACTGATGCCGCCCCGTCAGCCGCGTCTCCACAAGAATCTGCTTCCCCATGACCTGCAGCGGATACCGATAAAGACACTTCGCCTCCGCGCCTTCCTCTGTGTCCCCCGTGTCCTCTGTGGTTAAAAGCCGTTCTTTCTCGGAACTAGACACCAGGTAATCCGCGCTCCCCGGCGACACCGGCGGCACATACTGCACCGCACTCACTCCCCGCGCTCCCAGCTCCAGAATCGTATTTCCGATCACGTCGTTGGCCTCAGCCTGTTGCGGCAGAGTCACAACCACCCCGCCCGGCCGGATGATGCCCACTTTTTCCCGCGCGATCTCGCCGACGGTGTTGCCCAGAAATTTTTGATGGTCGAGCGAAATGTCCGCAATCACGCTGACCAGCGGCTCCACAACGTTAGTCGCATCCAATCGCCCGCCCATGCCGACTTCGAGCACGGCAATCTCGACTCGCTGGCGCGCGAAGTGGAGGAACGCAATCGCCGTCATCATCTCGAAAAAGCTGGGATGCCACGGCAAAGCTCCCCGCTCAACCAGTTTCTCGGCGACACGATCCACTTCGCCATGCAGCCGCGCAAAATCATCGTCGCCAATTTCTTCCCCGTTCACCCGGATGCGTTCGTTGATCCGCACCAGATGCGGCGAAGTATAAAGTCCTGTTCTCAGCCCCGACGCCCTCAGGATAGAAGCCAAAGTCGCCGCGGTTGATCCCTTCCCATTCGTCCCCGCAATCAGCACACTAGGAAACGTCCGCTCCGGATGCTCCATCGCCCCCAGCAGCACGCGCATATGCGCCAAATCGAACTTGTTCGACGGCGTCTGGGCAAGCTCGTGCCCCAGCGCAAACATGCTCGCCACTGCGGTTTCGTAGGACATGGAAGAAGCTCTTGGCTTTTAGCTCTTGGCTCTTAGCTCTTAGCTTACCAATTCTGATTGAGATCCGAGTTTTCAGGTGTGAGGGCAAAGCAGCTGCGACGCATCGCTGATTCAAGCCAAAGGCCAAGAGCCAAAAGCCAAGAGCGCTCCTACGCAGTCATAAACTCCAGCGCCCGCGCAATATACGGCTTCAGCTGCTTGCGCGGAACCACCGCATCCAGCATGCCATGCTGCAAAAGGAACTCGCTGCGCTGGAAGCCCGCCGGCAGCTTCTGGCGGATGGTCTGTTCAATCACCCGGGGCCCGGCGAAGCCGATCAGCGCCCCCGGTTCCGCAATATTCAAGTCGCCCAGCATGGCGAACGACGCGGTCACCCCGCCGGTCGTGGGATCGGTAAGCAGCGAAATGAAGGGAACCTTAGCCTTATCGAGCCGCGCCAGCGCCGCCGAAATCTTCGCCAGCTGCATCAGGCTGATCACGCCTTCCATCATGCGTGCCCCACCCGAAGCCGACACAATAATCAGCGGCATCCGCGTATCCGCCGAGCGCTCCACGGCCCGCGTAATCGCCTCACCCACCACCGCACCCATGCTCCCGCCGATGAACGCATATTCCATCACGCTCGCCACCACCGGCCGCCCCAGCAGCTTGCCGTGAGCATTGATGACGGCGTCGTTGAGCCCCGTATCTTCCTGCGCCTGTTTCAGCCGCGACCAATAAGGCTTCAAGTCGACAAATTTCAGCGGATCGGTCGAGGAAATATCACTATCAAATGTCTCGTACTGGTTGTCGTCGAGTAACTGCGCCAGCCGCATGCGGGCATCAATCCGGAAATGCTTGTCGCACTTCGGACAAACATTCAGATTCTCTTCCATATCCTTCTTCCAGATAATCTGCCGGCAGCCCTCACACTTCACCCACAGCCCTTCGGTCTTGACGCGCTTCTCCCCCGAATTGTCCAAGTCGCCGGATTCGCGCTTAAACCAAGCCATAAGAAGAATTTGGTAATTGGGAAATTTAGGAATTGTGTAATTGAAAGGCCTGGCCCCAGACGGTGTCCGGCTCTTCAATTACTCAATTACCAAATTACCCAATTACTCAATCTCAATACTCGATTCCCCTCTGCGCCATCACGCCCTTCTCGTACGCGTGCTTGACCTGGCGCATTTCGGTGACCGTGTCGGCGGCCTCGACAATTGTGGAGTGTGCGTTCCGGCCCGTCAAGATGACATGCACCATCTCCGGCCTCTTCTTCAGGCTCTCCACCACTTTGGCCGGGTCCAGCATGCCATAACTGATGGCATAGTTGATCTCATCCAGAACCACCAGGTCCCATTCGCCCGACTGAATCGCGGCATCGGCCTCGGCCCAGGCTTGTTCGACCATGCGGATGTCTTCCGGGTCCGGCTTCTCCGCGCCCACCTTCACGAATCCCCGCCCCATCTGCTTCATAATGAATTTATCGCCGAAAGCCTGCACCGCATCGAGCTCGCCGTAGTGCCACGAACCCTTCAGAAACTGCAGCATCAGCACCCGCATCCCCTGCCCCACCGCCCGCAGGGCCGTTCCCATGGCGGCGGTAGTTTTGCCTTTGCCGGGCCCCGTATTCACGATGATCAGACCGCGACGGATATCAGCCATGCTTCCGATCCGAACCGATCGGGACGTTTGATTCTACTAGAAGCCACCCCAACCAGCGCACCCGCCAACCCTTGGATAGTGTCTCAATTTGAAATAGAGCTTACGGATTCACCACCGACTCGGGAATCTCTCCTGTCCGATACCGGACAATCCAGTCTTGGAGTGGACAATCAGAACCCGTCCTCGGGCGTAGCCACCTCGATTTTTCAAGGATTTGCCCAGCAGTCTATATGGAACGGGAGTTGCACTAACCTGCTCACCGGAGTGTGGTGAGCTGCTGGGCAGACTCATCGGAGACATAGGTCTGCTCGATATTTCCAAAAAAGAATGAAAGAAACAGGCGGTTGAACCGTCTGTATGGTTAGAAAGGGCACGATCACATAGCGGCAGACCCATTCGTCCGTCCGCCAAACGAACTTGTCCGGGGCCAGGTGTTGAACCAATCGCAGCAACGAAGGTATTGAGATAAAAGCAGCGCTAGCTAACTTTTCCACGGAACTATAGCATCCAAAGTTGCGTAGCTCGGTCAGGCGGATCTCTGTCCCCTCGCAAACCGCGGAGGTCTCATCGTGATCAACCAGGCAGTCAACCAGATCGCCAACAAGCCCGTCAAGAAGCCCGTCAATAAGATCGCCAAAAAAAGCGCAGTGTTATTGTTATCTCTGCTCGCCGCGCTTCCGGCCTTTTCCGCCCAACACATAGCCGTGCATCCGCGGACTTCTCTCGACCCCGCCGATCAGGCCACGATTCGAGAGATTGTCGACATGGAAAAGCAGGCCCGCGAAGCCAGCATCCGCCGCGACGCCGACTTCTCCCAGCGCACCCTCGCCGAGGATTACGTCGCCATCACCCCCCTCGGCCAGGTCACCACCAAGCAGGACACCGTCTCCGCCCGCAAAAACGGCCAGCTCCGCTACGACACCATCGACGTAAGCGACATGGTCGTGCGCATCTACGGCGACACCGCCGTGGTCACCGCCCGCGCCGACGTCAAAGGCCACCAGCTCGGCGAAGACTTCAGCGGCCCCTATCGCTACACCCGAATCTGGGTCCGCCGCACCGGCCACTGGCAAGCCGTCAGCTACCAGGCCACCGTCACGCAGTAGGGCTAATTGCCGAGAGTTGGTGAATGCGACTTGCCCGGGAT
>JBEKRY010000095.1:0-16185 GCA_049517555.1 Candidatus Sulfotelmatobacter sp.
GAAGTGCCGAACGCGCCATAGGAAGTGGTGAACGAACCCGTCGGCGTGGTAACTCCCTGGCCTGAGCGCGTGCTCACTTTCACCACCAAACTCGTCTTGCCGCCAAATTCCGCCGGCGGCGCGCCTGCGATCACTTCCATCGATTGAATCGAATTCGATGGAATCTGGTTGGAAAAGGTCTTGCTCGACTGATCGGAATTGACCTGGTTGTCCACCGAGATGGTGTTCGAGGCATGATCGCCAAGACCGTGCATGCTGTCGTTGGAATCGGCGGACACTCCGGGCGTTGCCGCCGTCACCGCCTGCGCAACCCCGCCTCCTTCCGGCATGGGCAGCCGGTCCAGAAGGCTCTTGTCCAGGTCGGTGTGGTAAGTGGAGTCGGTCTCGACTAAATCCCCGGCCGTATCGTGCACCGTAATCGTCGTTGTGTCGACCACCGCCTGCAGAGTAATGGCAAGAGTGACCGGTACAACCGAGCGCAGTGGCACGTCCTGTACGTAAGGCCCGAAGCCCTTGGCCACGACCGTCAGGTGGTAGGGATTAAAAGGAACGTTGGAGAAGCTGAATCCGCCCGTGGCATCGGTCTGCACGCTGCGATCGAATCCGCTGACCGTGTTATTAATCTTTACGGTCGCCCCAAAAACTACGGCGCCGGTCGCATCCAGCACCGTCCCGTTCAATGATGAAGAGTTACCCACAGATTGTGCGCCTGCAACGGTGGTCGCAAACGCCAGCGCAACCGTCGCCAATCTGACAAAGCGTCTGTTATGAAAAGTAGGCATCAGCCCCCCTGCTTGGAATAGGAAGAAAAATAGGGAATCGGCCCGGCTCGGACGATATGAACTACGGTAAGAAATTGAAATTATTGAAATTATTGAAACTAACGTCCAGCCGGATCACTCGATCAGTGAGAATCCCTACAGGGCAGGAGGACCGCGAATGCCCAGTTCGGAGAAATCGAATCGGGCCTTGGCAATGACGTCTTTTTCTTGCAGCAGACCGATCGCGGCAAAGAGGGGAGCGGCCTGACTGGAACTTACAGTGGGGCTGGCGCTGTGCGCCGCCATGCAGATCGAGCAGGAAGCAGATTCCGTCTGCGTCGGGTGATTATGAGTAGACTCTGCGGCCGCCGCCCATAACATCAGCGACAGGCAAAGCCACGCCGACCATCTCACCCACACCCGCATCGATTACTCCGACTCCGACAACGCTTTCCCGCTTTGAATTAGACTCTCTTGAGCTTATAACGGTTATCCACCACAAGGCAATGATTGTCACGTTACTATAGGACGTGCGAGGGGCGTCATCCTGTTTGCAGGTAGATGGCCCGGCAACGCAATCATTCAAAAACGCGAGGGAAGCATGTCTGAACCAACCTACGAGGAACTCAAAGCCAAGCTATCTCAGCTCGAAAAAGAAGTCGAAACCAAGAAACGCAGCGGCGACCTGATCTTTAAAGTCGGAGAAAAGGGCGGAGTCAGCGTCTACGGCCTGGGCCGTTTTCCGGTCACGCTCTACTACGAACAATGGAACCGCCTGCTCGGCGCTGCCAACGAGATCAAGGCTTTCATGGAAGAAAACAAGTCCAGGCTGAAGCTCAAAGAGCAGGGGTGATGGCCGGTTTCTGGCTGCTAGTTCTCATTTCTGACCGAATCCCAAGGGTAACCGACTGAGGGCTGAGAACTGGGAACCAAGAACTGCTTTTCGGTCTATAATAAAAAGACTGTGCCCCGATACTCCATCGTCGTCCCGCTGCACAACGAGCAAGAGAACGTCACCGACCTCTACGACCGCCTGAAAGCGGTAATGGAGGCTCATGGCGAGACCTTCGAAATCGTTCTAGTGGACGATGGCTCAAGCGACCACACCTTCGCCATGCTGCGCGAAATCGCAGCCGTCGACAGCCGCGTCACCGTCGTGAAACTGCGCCGCAACTTCGGCCAGACCGCCGGACTGGCAGCCGGTTTCGACCATGCCCGCGGAGAGTACATCATCGCCATGGACGGCGATCTGCAACACGATCCCAACGACATCCCGTTATTCCTCGAAAAAATTGCCGCTGGCTACGACATTGTCAGCGGATGGCGCAAAGTGCGCGTCGACAATTTCTGGATGCGCCGCATCCCTTCGCGCATCGCCAACTGGACAATGGCGAAAATCAGCGGCGTCGACATCCACGACTTCGGCACCACGTTCAAAGCCTACCGCCGCGACATTCTGGAACAAGTTCCGCTCTACGGCGAGTTGCACCGCTTTATTCCGGCGCTGGCTTCGTGGCATGGCGCGTCGATCTGTGAAGTGGCCATCCGCAACGTGAATCGCGAGCGGGGAGTCTCGCACTACGGCATCACCCGCACCTTCCGCGTATTCTTCGACCTGCTGACGATTCGCTTCCTGCTTCGTTATCTCTCGCGCCCGCTGCACTTTTTCGGCGGCTTCGGCATGATGAGCATCTTCGCCGGCAGCGGCATCGTGCTCTGGCTGGGCGTGGAGAAATTCCTGCGCCACGTGCCGGTGATGGCCGAACACGGCCCGCTGATGATGGCCTCGCTCGGCCTGCTGCTCGGCGGCATGAATCTTCTCGCCATTGGACTGCTCGGCGAAATGCAAGTCCGCCACTATCACGAACCCAGTCGCCGCGCGCCCTACTCCGTCGACCGCGTTCTGCGCGCCCAAAACGAAGAGCACAGCGTCTCAGAATAAAATGTGGGACGGACACTCCTGTCCGTCACGGTACCCAGTTCCGATCATCTCGATCGGAACAACCCCATTCAAAAGCTCAAAGAGTTTGCCGATTCCCTCGTTTGGCGGACAGGAGCGTCCGCCCCACAACCAGCCCCCGGCGTATAATGTGCGGTTTGCCAGGAGTTTTCCCGCGCATGGCTCAAACGATGCAGCACGAATTGCAGTTAGCCCGGCGCATGTCGCGCCTGGGCACCGAGACCGCCTTTGAAGTTCTGAACAAGGCGCGCGCACTAGAGCGGCAGGGCAAGAGCATCATTCACTTGGAAATCGGCGAGCCCGATTTCGATACACCCGCCAACGTAATCGACGCGGGCGTCGACGCCCTCCGCAAAGGCTGGACTCACTACGGTCCGTCGGCAGGCTTGCCGGATTTGCGGCAGGCGTTAGCCGAATACGTCAGCCGCACTCGCGGCGTGAAGGTTACCAGCGACGAAGTGGTTGTTGTTCCCGGCGGCAAGCCTATTATTTTCTTCACGATGCTGGCATTGGTTGATGAGGGAGATGAAGTCATCTATCCGAATCCCGGCTTTCCGATTTATGAATCGATGATCCACTACGTCGGCGGCCGCGCCGTTCCGATTCATCTGAAAGAAGAACGAGACTTCTCCCTCGACGTCAACGAACTGTCGTCGCTCATGAGCGACCGCACCAAGCTGATCATTTTAAATTCACCCCAAAACCCTACGGGCGGAGTCATGGAGCCCCGCGATGTTGAGCAGGTTGCGAAGCTGATCGGCGACCGCAACATTATGGTTCTGTCGGATGAAATCTACAGCCGGTTGCTGTTCGACGGGGGCCAGCATTTCTCGATCATGTCGGTGCCGGGCATGCAGGAGCGCACGATTCTGCTCGACGGCTTCTCGAAAACCTACGCCATGACGGGATGGCGGATGGGCTACGGCGTGATGCGCCCCGACCTGGCTGCGCACATGACGCGCCTGATGACCAATTCCAATTCGTGCACGGCGAGTTTCACGCAGGTCGCGGGGATTGAAGCCATCCGCGGTGACCAGACTTCCGTCGACCACATGCGCGACGAATTCCAGCGCCGCCGCGATATGTTCGTCGCGGGACTCAACAAGATCAAAGGCTTCTCGTGTCGCATGCCGAAGGGCGCGTTCTACGCCTTCCCGAACATCACAAAAACCGGATGGAAGTCGAAGCCACTGGCCGATGCGCTGCTGGAGCAGGCAGGAGTCGCCGCACTGTCCGGTACAGCTTTTGGAGAATTCGGCGAAGGCTACCTCCGCTTCAGCGTGGCCAATTCGCTGGATAACCTGCAGCAGGCGCTCGACCGCATCGACCAGTGGACGAAGAAGAACCTTTAAGCAGGCTGACGAAGAATCCTTGTAGGTAATGGCGTTTTGAAAGGACGCGGCTTTAAGCCGCGCCGCAAATGCCGCATAATCAGCGGCTAGCAGGAGGATTCGATGATGGCGAAGAAAATCATCCGACCATCAAAGAGCCCCAAACCCAAACCCAGCCGTCCACACGCGCCCGGTTACGGATTCCCCAAAACCAGCAAAGGCCTTCTCCCGTGGACGTGGGCCGAGCAACGCCTCAAAAAATCGCATAACTACTGGATCACCACGGTCAAGCCCGACGGCTCTCCCCACACCATGGTCGTCTGGGGCTTGTGGCAGGACGGACAATTCCTGTTCAGCACCGGCAGCCAGTCGCGCAAAGCTCGCAACCTGGCGCGAAATAGGAATTGCGTCGTGTGCACCGAACATGCGCACGAAGCGGTCATCGTCGAAGGCGTGGCGGAACTCGCCGACGTCGCGGCGCGGCGCAAATTCCTTCCACCGTACGAGAAGAAATATAAATTCGATATGTCGAAGATGAAGGACGACATCCTCTCGATGAAGGAGCCAGTGTTTGTCGTGCGCCCGAGGGTTGTGTTCGGGCTCTGGGAGAAATATTTCCAGAGTAAGTCGACGCGCTGGACGTTTGAGTAAGACGTTTGAGTAAGACATTTGAGAAAGACATTTGAGTAAGAAGTTCGAATAGCGAGACTGACCCTGTTACCTTCGTTACCCCTCTCGCATCCTCCAAGGTACGCGTCATCGCGATTCTCCCACCTATAATTTGCAGAGCCAACGGAAATGAGAGCGTTCTCAGGCGCTAAAGCCACATTTACTTGGACGCTGGCGGCGCGGTGCTAAAAGCCGCGGCTTTTCAAAGCTCATCCAGCGAGGAGTAGTTAGGTAGTCCTCGCCACAAGAATTGTCGTAGGTGGGTCATGGGAAAATTGAAACATAATTCGAATCAGCCGGCCGCGCCCTGGATCTACAATCCCTGGCTCGACCTGATCGTGGGCTGTGGGGCTTGGTCGGCGCCGCTTCTGCTGCTGTCTTACCTTTCGGCGGCTTCGAGTGCGCGGACGTGGTCGGTTGCGTTCTACGTGCTGGCGCTGTTCTTTAATTATCCGCACTACATGGCGACGATTTATCGCGCCTACCATCGTTCGGAAGATTTCCAGAAATACCGCATCTTCACCGTCCATACCACGGGCCTGATTCTGCTAACGCTGCTGCTGTCGCATTACTGGCTGCGCCTTCTGCCCTGGATATTCACCATCTATTTGACGTGGAGCCCGTGGCACTACAGCGGACAGAACTACGGCTTGTTCATGATGTTCGCTCGCCGGGGCGGAGCCGATCCCGATAAGAGTGCGCGTCGTGCGTTATACGGCGCTTTCGTGGTTTCGTATCTGGTTCTGTTCCTAAGCTTCCACACCGGCCCATCGACAGACCCGCTGTTTCTGTCGCTGGGAATTCCCGCGGTGGTTAGCCGCTGGGAGCAGATTATTCTGATGGTGGCGTTCGTCGCCCTGTCGGCTTTTGGACTCTCACGGCTGGCGAGCACGACCGGATGGCGCAAGCTGACTCCGTCGCTCACTCTGCTCTCGTCGCAGTTTTTGTGGTTCCTCCTGCCGGCGGCGATTTCGCTGATCAAAGGTCTGGAGATTCCGCAGAACCGCTATAGCTCAGGCGTTCTTGCGGTCATGCACTCGGCGCAGTATCTGTGGATTACGAGCTACTATGCGCGCCGCGAGGCTTTGGGCGAAGGCGCGAGCGGTTCCGCGAAAACTTCGCGCAACTGGCGTCCGCTAGCCTATTTCGGAGTACTGGTGGTTGGCGGCATTGCATTGTTTGTCCCGGGGCCGTGGCTGGCCAGCCGTTTGCTTCATCTCGACTTTACGGCCAGTTTCCTCATCTTCACGGCGCTGGTGAACATTCACCACTTCATTCTGGATGGCGCTATCTGGAAGCTGCGCGACGGGCGGATTGCATCGCTGCTGCTAAATTCTCGCGAACGCATCTCCGATGCTGCGGGGGAAGCGGGCGGACAACTAGCCGCTGCGTGTCGTTGGCTGGTTGGTGGCAGTGCAGGCGCACACCGGCTGCGCGTTGGCACCGCATTCGTCCTGCTGGTTTGGGGGACAGTTGATCAGGCGCGATATTATCTCTCGCTCCACGCCGACAATTTGCAGGATCTGCAGCGCGCCGAAGCCCTCAATTCGTTCGACAGTTCGTTGCAGATGCGGCTGGCGCGCCGGGCGATGGAAGATGGCCAGCCACAGCAGGCGGAAGCTGCATGGAGACGGGCGATGCAGGCCAATCCGGCCGATCCCGCGCCCCGGCAGGGACTGCTGCGATTTCTGATCGATCAAAACCGCTTCGACGAAGCCATCAGCCTGACTGATGCCTCGCTCAAGTACGCGCCTAACGATGCCAATCTGCTGGTCGACCGCGGTTTGCTCGCGATGCGGAGCGGGCACGCCGACCAAGCCCTGGCGAATTGGGAATTGGCCCTCGTGGTCGACCCGGGACAAAAACTGGCCCATCTGTATCTCGCCGACGAACTGGATCGCGAAGGCAAAGCGCAGGTTGCTGCGTCACATTACAATTCTTTCCTCGAACAGATTGCCCGGCAACCGCAAGATCGTCCAGCGCCCGAGAAGGTCATCGCAATCGTGTTGCGCATGGCAGATTGTCAGGCACGCTCATCGCAGGCCGACCTCGCGCTGAAGTCATATCACCTCGCGGAAAAGCTCGCGACACAGACCCGCCAGCCCAAGCTGGAGAGCGTGGCCGACGTGAATGAAGCAGCATTGCAGTCGAAGTCCGGGAAACTGGACGACGCGTTGCGGCTCTATCAGCAGGCGCTGCGCCTCGACGACTCGATCGCCGACGCCAGCGCCAGCGCCGAAGACTGGTTCGCTTACGGCCGTTTTCTCGATGATGCGGGATTCCCGGCGCGTCTGGCCTATGCCTGCATGGTGAAATCGGAAATGGTGACGCAATCGCTGCACAGCACGGCAGTACCGGTCGCGCAAACGGCGGCACGGCTGGAAGTCGAGAATCGGCTCGGCGCGTCGGCGGCTTCAGTCCGGCGTGATCCCGAGCCTGTCTTGCAGGAAGCCCTGACGCTTCGCCGTTAAGCGAATTCCGTCGCGAAGCAAATCTCACATCCCAGCGTGCCATTTGACACTAGGATGATCCTGCTCAACAATTAACACATATCCCTGCAATCTATTCTTTAGCTTCCCGAGGAGGAAGAAGGCATGGCCGACGAAGGCGATCAGATACCGATGGAAACTCAGTCGAACGCTGGCAAGTGGATTCTGATAGTGCTGGCTATTCTAGTGGTGGCGGCTTCAGCATACGCCCAATGGGACGCGCATGAGGCTTTGGTAAAGACGGCAAACGACCTGAGTGCCAGCCAGGCGCAGATAAATCTATTGCAGAATCGGATGCAGACTCAAGAAGCGCAACAGGAAACGCTGGCCCGCCAGGCCGGCATGACCAAGAAGGAACTGATACAGCGCACTGCCGAGTTGCAGGCCCAACAGAAAGCCGCGGAGACCCGCCTGGAGCAGGAACAGAAGGCGCAGATCAACGCAGTGACCGGACAGTTCTCCGGTGAAATCTCAGGCGTGAAGAACGATGTTGGCGGAGTGAAAACTGATGTCGCCTCGACCAAGGCGGATCTGGAAGCCACCAAAGCTAAACTGCAGAGTGCGGTCGGCGATCTGGGAGTGCAGAGCGGACTGATCGCCAATACGCGCTCGGATCTCGAAGTGCTCAAGCACAAGGGCGATCGCAATTATTACGAGTTCACCCTGCTGCGAGGCGCGAAACCGCAGCCGGTGTCGACCGTAAGCCTGCAGCTCAAGAAAACGGATTCCAAGAAGGGCAAGTTCACCCTGAACGTCACATCCGACGACAAGACGATCGAGAAGAAAGATCGCAACGTCGCCGAGCCGATTCAGTTCTACTCCGGACGCGATCATCTGCTGTTTGAGTTGGTCGTCTGGACCGTGGACAAGAGCAAAGCTACGGGATATTTGAGTACGCCGAAGGGTGCTCCCGTGCCGGTGACGGCGAACTAACGCGATGGTGCGACTAAAGATGGTGCGACTAGAGAATGACCGGGGCGACTGAAGAATGACCGGAGCGTTTTTCCCCGGGATCCACGTGCTGCTGCAGATCGTGCTGCGCACGGGCGTGATCTACCTGCTGGTGCTGATCGGCGTACGTTTAAGCGGCAAGCGTGAAGTCGGTCAGATGACCCCTTTCGACCTTACGCTGCTGCTCCTGCTGTCGAACTCCGTACAAAATGCCATGACCGGGCCCGACACGTCGCTGCTGGGCGGCGCGGTCGCTGCCAGCACACTGCTGATCTTGAACTATCTGGTGGCGAACGTTTCGGGGTCGAACCGGCGGGTTCGGCGCCTCGTCGAAGGCGAACCTTCACTGCTGGTTCATGATGGCAAGGTCATTGACTTGCACATGGCTCGGGAACACGTCAGCATGGATGAACTGAACCGTGCCCTGCGGGAACACGGCATCAGTTCCTGTGATCAAGTGGCGCTGGCCGTGCTGGAAGTGGATGGTTCGATCTCGTGCCTGAAATATGACGAGATCAAACCCGACGCGAATACGCATTTAGTGCGACGCAGGGGCATTCAAAAGAAGCAGTAGCGCGAAGGCCCATCCGAGCTGTGGAGACAAAGCAAGTGTGGGGACCGGCGCCTTCGCAAGCCCGCCCTGAGCGAAGCCGAAGGGTCCCGCTAAGCGCGGCGAGGCGAGCCGCCACCACACGTGCGGAAGTTTACCCGCGTCGGGACCGTTATCTGGGCCTTCCGCGCCGCAACAAGTTTGTCCCCTTAGTCCGCCGCCACAAACTTCAAACACACCGGCGAGCCAACATCGAGCACTTGACCCGTCGGCGTCAATAAGCCAGTTTTAGCATTGATCTTAAACACGACAATGTTGTCCGACTTCTGATTCTGCGCAAACAGCAGCGCGCCCGTCGGATCAATCTCGAAACTGCGGGGCTCCTTGCCTCCGGTATGAACACTGCCTACTTGCGTCAGCGTTCCCTTCGCGTGGTCGATCGCGTAGATGGCGATGCTGTCGTCGCCGCGGTTCGAGGCGTAGAGAAACTTGCCAGAGGGATGCACGGCGATTTCTGCGTCGTCATTGCGGCCCGTGAAATCCTTGGGCAGAGTCGTGATCGTCTGTATGACCTGCAGCTTTCCGTTGGCTGCGTCGTTGGAAAACACCGTGACCGTATGCCCTATCTCGGTGACTACATAGGCAAACTTGCCATCCGGACGAAGCGCGAAATGGCGCGGCCCTGCGCCGGCAGCGACTTTGGTGAACGGAGGATCGTTGGGCGTAAGCGAGCCTTTGCCGCTGTCGAACTTGTAGACGAGCAATTCGTCGAGGCCGAGATCGTCGACCATGGCGAAACGGTTGTCACGCGAAAGATCGATGGAATGGGCGTGTGGTCCCTCTTGCCGTTCGGGATTCGTGCCGTGGCCGGTATGCTGCACGAAAGCTGAAGCCTCGCCCAGGCCTCCGTTTGCGAGGATGGGAAACACCGCGACGCTGCCCCCGGTATAGTTCGCCACCAACACATATTTTCCGGTCTTGTCGACGGTGATGTAGCAGGGGTCGGCGCCGCGCGAAGAAACCTCATTCAGAAACGTGAGCTTGCCCGTGGCGGGGTCGATAGAAAACGCGCTGACGCCACCGCTGTTCGGGCCCTTGTAGTTGCCGACTTCATTCACCGCGTAGAGGAACCGCCCGTTCGGATGCGGCGCCACGAACGATGGATTGGTGGTTTCCGCCGCGAGTCCAAGAGTCGTGATCTGGCCCGTGCCGGCGTCATAGCGGAAGGCGTATATACCTTTGCTCTTGCTACCTTCCTCAGTGTAGGTGCCTACGTAGAAAAGATATTTGGTCGGCTTCTCAGCGGCCGCAACAAACAAGGTCATGAGGCCGAACCCGAGCAGCAGTGCGATGGAGCGGAGAGAATGCGAAGAATGAGTCATGCGGATATAGAAACGCATTTACATGGATTCGCGCAAGAGGCGAAGCAGGCTCCTTTGGATCTGAAACTCTCGGCATCTTACTTCGTCAGCGTGACCGGCACCGTCTCGTTATAGGGCCAGATCACCGCACTCGTTGAAGTCCGCTGATTGAACACGTCGAGAGTCACGGGAAACGCCACGATGATCGTTCCCGGCAGCGTCTCGCCAGGCTGAATCTTGGTTTCTGGCGGCAGAGCGGGCTGCGCGCCATTCTTTAACGTAGGGAAGGCCTGATAGTAGCGATTGAAATCGATGGCCGAGACGGCGTCGGCGGAGCTGTCTCCGCTGGGCAACTTGACCGTGCCTTGCAGGCTACGCACGTAAAGAGTCTTGTCACTGGTGTTGCGCAGCGTAAAGGTCAACGCGACCATGGTGGAACTTTGCCCGGGAATTTCCACAGCGACTACATTGTCGAGAGATCCTGAGGCCTGCGGCTTGGCGCGCTTCAGGAAGGAAGCGATAAGCACCACCACCAGCACCGCGGCAACGGCAAGCAGCACAATCTTGGCCGGCGGAAGATTTTTCTTTGCCGTCCCAAACTCTTCAGCAATGCGGATGGTTGGGCCAGCGGGTACGGCTGGCGGTTTCGGCTGCGGGGCGGCAGGAATCTGATCGGGCATGGGAATTTGGAGTACCCGTTGATTCTAACGCTTCGGGCAAGGAAGGGGCGCAATCGCTGATCGGGATCGGGCTTGATTCCTTATTCGCTATTCAGTCTCTTCGTTTTCGGGGGGTGTAGTGGGGACTTCGGCCACGACTTGCAAATCACGGTCGCCGCTCTTCCAGACCTGCTCTCGGATTGGCCTTGGCATAATCACGCATCCTTGCGAAGCGCATCCTGGGGACTCGATTGAGTCTCCGTGCATGAGAAAGCCGGTGCGGCCGAAAGTCTGCGTGTCGGCTTCGGGCTTCAGCGTCAACACGTATGGACCGTGGTTTGCGGTGTCAATCGGCGGGCCGGCGATGGTCCAGTTGCCCTGCGGAATGGGCCCGATGTTGGGCACACGCTCCATTTCGGGATTGTTCTTGCCGGGGCCGGCTCCGGAATATCCAGTTGCCACGGGCTTGCCATCTTGCTGTATTTCGCCGGTTTTTTGAGCGTAGCTCCAAGCAAATCCCTGGAGGTCAATTACTGAAGTTTCCTCAGGGTTGTGTTCTCGATCCGCCATTGGGCTCTCCTAAGTTGTTGGTGCGATTTTGCCCAGTATTAGCGTTCCGAAAACGTGGAGCAAGGTTATGTGAACATGCCGGAGCTGTGGAAAACTTGCGCTCTCAGCAAACTGCAGACCCGGTCACCACTCGTGCTTCATGGCCTTCGCGAATTTCTGGGCGGGCAGGGTATTGAGCACATCGTCCTTGGTTAGCCAGGCGCGACGAGCTTGCAGGATGCCGTAGCGGATCTTTTCCATATGCGAGGTGTGGTGAGAGTCGGTGTTGATCACGATCTTCACGCCTTGCTGTTTCGCCTGGCGGAGGTGCGCGTCGTTGAGGTCGAGCCGCTCGGGGTAGGAGTTAAGCTCCATCGCAACCTTGTGCTTTGCTGCCGCAGCCAGAATCGTGTGTATATCGAGTTTGTAGGAGTCGCGGACAAGCTGCTTGCGCCCGGTGGGATGACCAATGATCGACGTGTTCGGATTCGAAATCGCTTTGAGCAGGCGCTCGGTCTGGTCCTGATCGAATACCGAATGAATGCTGGCGATGACGAGGTCCATCTGAGCCAGCACGTCATCGGAGAGATCGAGACCGCCGTCAGCCAAAATGTCGACTTCTATGCCGGCAAAGATTGTGATGCCTTCGATTTGCTTGCCTGCCGCGCGAATGCGCGCGATGTGCTCAACCGCGCGCTTGTCGTCGAGTCCGTTGGCGAAAGCCAGATTCTTCGAGTGGTCCGTGATGGCCATGTACTGGTAGCCGCGCGCCTTGGCGGCTTCGGCCATTTCTTCGATCGTATTCTTGCCGTCGGTTTCGACGGTGTGCATATGGACGTCGCCCTTAAGATCGGCCTGAGTGATCAATTGCGGCAGAGCGTGATTTTGGGCGAGGTCGATTTCACCGAGATTCTCGCGCATCTCAGGCGGAATGTAGTCGAGCTTCAGCTTGGCGTAAATTTCCTCTTCCGTTTTTCCCGCGACTGCCTTTCCACCTTCAAGTTCCGCCAGGCTGTATTCGTTGAGCGTGTAACCCATTTTGAGAGCGCGCTGACGCAGGGCAACGTTGTGCGTCTTCGATCCGGTGAAGTACTGCATGGCGGCGCCGAAGGACTCTGGCGGAAGAAGCCGAACGTCAACCTGCATCCCGCTGCGCAGGTGAAAGCTGATCTTGTTGTCGCCGCTGGCGATCACGTCCATCAGCGGCGGATACTTTGCCACGTAGGCAATAGCCTCTTGCCGCCCCTCTTCGGTGGTGCAGGCTTTTCCGGTGACCAGCATGTCTAGATCGCCGGCGGTTTCGCGGCCTCGGCGCAACGATCCGGCAGGCGTAATCTTGTCAATGCCGGGAAACTTTTCCAGATATGCAGTGAGTTTTTCAGCCTCCTCTTCGGCGGCGTCGATCAGGAAACGGCCGCTGATGCGGCGGTAATCTTCGATGGCCTTCAACAGCTTGGCTTCGTGTTTCTCGCCCATGCGCGGCAGTTCGCGGATTTTTCCTTCGCGCGCCAGTTTCTCGACGCCGTCGACGTCACTGACTTTGTAGGCGCTCCAGATGAGCGCGATGGTCTTCGGTCCGAGGCCTTGAATTTTGAGCAACTGCAGCATCGACGGATGGTATTTCTCCAGCAGTTCGGTCTGCACGGCGAGTTTTCCATCCTGGAAGAGTTCCTGCAAGTTGCGCAGCATGCTCTTGCCGATGCCGGGAATGGCGAGCACCTGTTTGGGATCGGCGATGAGCTGTTTGATCTGCTGCGAGTGATTCTCAATGGCCTGCGCGGCGTTGCGGTAGGAGCGAATACGGAACGAATCCTGCCCGTCGATTTCGAGCAGGTCGGCGGTTTCGTAGAGAATGTTGGCGATGGCCTTGTTGTCCATGGATGTAGAACAAGGTTATATGAGTTGAATCAAGAGAGCCAAGGCGGTCCGACCACAATCGGATTCTTATCAGCGGCCGTGAGTTCTGCCACTGCCTGGGCAGACGAGGCCGTCCGCCCCTCCATGAAATTTAACGAGCAAGAGGCCGCTAGCTGGCTTTGGTGACGTTCGCCGCCTGCGGACCTTTTTGACCCTCGGTGATCTCGAACTCCACCGGGTCGCCCTCCTGCAGACTTTTGTATCCCTCGGACGTAATCGCGCTGTAGTGAACAAAAACATCCGGCCCATCCGCGCGACCGATGAACCCGTACCCCTTGGCGTTATTGAACCACTTGACGGTTCCTTTCAGGCGTTCCACGTAAGGCCCCTCTTTCTGCACGTCCTTTGACGGGGGCCCCAAGGACGTGCGCCGCAGTACCAACGCAGTACCAATAAGATGCATTCTGGAACGCCGGGGATGGGCTGTCAAGGCGAATGTATGCCCTTAAAACGGCAGCCGGTCAAGAACTGGAACACTCGGCGGATGGCGCTTCCAGGCCAGGGACTTTAGGTGTCAACCGCTCCTATTTCCTGCCTCGGGCTTTCTTTACGGCTCCGCGCGATATGTGATCGAGCCACAACACGGAAGAGATGGTCTTGGCATCGCGAATCGTGCCGCTCACCACCATGCGCACAACAGTCGGTAAGGGAACCATCCGGATGTGGATGACTTCATCGGCTTCTGGTTGCGCCTCGCCGGCGCGCAGCCCGGTGGCCAGGAAGACCGACATGGTTTCAGCCACGAAGCCGGGACTGGCGTAGAACTTCAGAATGCGGCGCCAGCGGGCGGCGGTGTATCCCGTTTCTTCCAGCAGTTCGCGCTTGGCGGCTTTGAGCTCATGCTCGCCGGGATCGATGCGGCCGGCGGGTAATTCCCACAGGTAGTCGGTGGCGGCGTGGCGATACTGTCGTTCAAGAAGGACGCTCGGAGTTGCACCGGAATCATCTACGGCCAGGACGACGACCGAACCTGAGTGGTGGATGACATCCCGACGGGCGCGCACGCCGTTGGGTTCCTCGACGTCATCGGTGGTCACTGAGAAGACCGGGCCGCGATATACGGTGCGGGAGGAGACGATACGCTCCTTGCTTTGCTTACTGTGGGCGGGCTTGCGGGAGTTGGCCATGTCAACAATATAACGGCTTCGGGCTCCCGGCGTTCGGCCTCCGAAATGCGAGACGGCCGAAGCCGGAAGGCGAAAGCCGCTTCTGCTATGCTGCCGGTCATGGCCGCGAAGCCAGGAGTCGCGATTGTCGGTGCGGGAAATCTGGGAACAGCTCTCGCGCTGGCACTGCGAGCGGCGGGATATACCATCGACGCGCTGATAGCACGTCCTCGCGGCGAAGGCCTGAAGAGGGTGCGGGGACTGGCCAAGCGGGTAGGTGCGCGCGCGTCGAACGATCTGTCGGATGTGCGAGCCGAATTGATATGGCTGTGCGTGCCGGATGGTGAAATCGGCAGAACAGCGGAGTCGCTCGCGCGCCAGTTCGAATGGAAGGGAAGAATTGCTTTTCATTCCAGCGGCGCGCTCACCAGCGATGAACTGGCCAGGTTGCGCAGACGGGGAGCGGCCGTCGCGTCGGTGCATCCGCTGATGACGTTTGTGCAGGGCTCGCGGCCTTCGCTGACGGGAGTGCCGTTTGCGGTGGAAGGCGATGCGCGCGCGGTGGGCCTAGCGCGCCGCTTGGTGAAAGACCTGGGTGGTCGCGCCTATTTAACTCGCAAGGAAGATAAAGCTGCGTATCACGCATGGGGAACTTTTGCTTCGCCGCTGTTAACCGCACTGCTCGCCACTACCGAGCAGGTCGCAGTGTTGGCGGGAGTGAACCGGAAAGCCGCGAGGGCAAGAATGATTCCGATTCTGCAGCAGACGCTGGCGAATTACGCGGCGTTCGGCGCAGCGGGCGCGTTCAGCGGACCGATCGTCCGCGGCGACGTGGATACGGTGAAGCAGCACTTGCGAGTGCTGCGCGGTTTGCCCACTGCTCGCGCAGTCTACTCTGAACTGGCGTGCGCAGCCCTGCGCTACTTGCCGGTCAAAAACAGAAACTCACTCAAGCGGATTCTGGGTTCTGGACGGGACTGAGAGGCTCGATCGAAGTGCGGATCAAGATGCGCCACATCCACGCGAGCAGCGCGAGCACTGCGAAGGGAAGCGAGGCCGCGCTGCGAATGGGCAGAGCGAAAACCGCGGTCGAATTGAAGATTGAAGGTGCAAGGAGCGGACGCAGCAAGATCAGTGCAAGAGCGGCGATCCAAGGCCAAAAGAGGACGAGCGCACTGACTTCGAGAGTAATCTGAGGCACGCGCCCCGCGTTAAGGAGTTTATTTCGATATCGCATCACCAGCAGGATTCCCGGGAGAAGAATGAGGTGATCATAAACCGCCTGCCCGGGGAGGATGGTGATGGTGGTGATGGAGAGCAAGAGGGTGAGCGTGAGCCAGAAGCCGAATGAATCGAAAGCGACGGCGCGATTGCGCCAGGCCAAGATCATCGCAACGATGATGGAAGCCGCAGTCAGCGCAAAGGTCGCCGCAGCGGACCAGCGTGGTCCCAGGGGCGCGGTGAGAACTTCCGTCACCAGCGGGGGCCGCGTGTAGTGCCGGTAGGCGAGGACGGTGTGCGTCCAGGATTGAATCCAGTGTGGCATCGCGATGAGAGACGCTCCGACCAACAACAATAAAGTTGAGAAGAATCCGATCCAGAAGCGGCCACGCGCACGCCATTCGTGCAGGCTCCAGAGCAGAAGATAGAAGATTGCGAGCACCGTCACTTGCGGTTTGATAGTAGTGATCGCCATGAGGATTCCGGCCAGCAGGAACCGGTTCCGCTGCAGCGCGACGAGCGCGGCCGCCAGCAGGAAGGCGACACACAGCCCGAGTTGGGCCGCGAACAAGGCCTCCAGAGCGGGATAGCTGCACAGCGTCAGCAAGAGAATCACAGCCAGCCACTTCCCACTGAGACGCCAGTCGAGCGCGCGTAACCA
>JBEKRY010000096.1:0-19818 GCA_049517555.1 Candidatus Sulfotelmatobacter sp.
TTGACCGCCGTGACTTCATCCCCGAGGGCGGCACTTTGCGCGGTGGTCACCTCGAGGTAGCTCGTAACGCCGCCCTTGTAGCGCGTGATTGAAAGATCGAGCGAACGCTGCGCGGCCACGACGGCTTCATCCTGGACCTTCGCCTCGTCTTCCAGAATCCTTACGGCCGCCAGATTGTCTTCCACCTGTTGGAATCCGGTCAGCACATTCTCCCGATAAGCTGCGACTTGATAGTCATAAGCCGCACGCGCCTGGTCGTTAAGAGAACGGCGTCTTCCTGCATCGAAGATTGTTCCGACGGCAGATAATCCCACAGACCACAGGCCGCTCGGACCGTTGATCAGGGTCGAGATAGCGGAGCTTTCAAATCCTCCAGAAGCGCCTAAGCTGATGAGTGGGTAATAGGCTGACTTTGCAACTCCGATCTGGGCGTTGGCGGATGCCACTCGCCTCTCCGCAGCCGCGATATCAGGGCGTCTCTCCAGCAGTTCCGATGGCAAACTAATAGGAACGTGCGGAGGCGGTGCCGTGAGCGGCAACGGGGGAAGGCTGAACTCAGCGGGAGGCTTTCCAATGAGAATCGCAACAGCGTGTTCGTACTGCGCGCGCAGCACGCCCACATCTATCGCTGCTGCCCGCGTCGTTTGCAGTTGAGTCTTCGCCTGCTCCACGTCCACCTCCGAGGCGATGCCTCCCTGGAAGCGGTTCTCATTCAATTCCAAGGCCTGCTCGTAATCCTTAACAGTAGAGTTCAGGAGTTGTTCCTCGGCGTCAAGGCTACGAGCTTGAAAGTAATCAACTGCCAGATCCGCATGCATGCTCAGATTGACCGTCGCCAGGTCCGCAGCACTGGCTTGTGCTTGTTCACGGTAGGACTCCACAGTTTTTCGAACGCGCCCCCAGACGTCAGCCTGGTAGGATACGTCGAACGGCAGCACAAAATCGTTATAGGTGGCCCCCTGCAAGGCCGAACTAGTGGGACTGTTAGCGGAAACGCGTGTTCGAGTCGCGGATGGCCCAGCGGTCACGGACGGATAATAATCGGCGCGATAGTAGCGCAGGACTGCGCGCGCTTGCTGGAACTGGGCTTCCGCAGCCTTCAGATTCTGATTCGATACGTTGACCTGCAGTTCCAGGGCATCAAGCTGAGGATCCTCGAATATCGTCCACCAGGTCCCGCCAAGATTCTGGTCGCTCGGTTGAGCGGGCTTCCAGTCCCCTACTTCTTTATAGGCCGGAGGAGCCGGCGCCGCGGGCGGGTGGTACTTTGGGCCGACCACGCATCCTGTCAACTGCAGCGCTGCTATCGCTACCAAAATGCGTCCGGCGGTTTTCCCTGAGTTCGTGAAAATCAGTTTTCGAGGTAGTTTCACTTGGTATCCCCTGGCAATGTTGCCTGGACAATTTGAACTTCCTGGCCTGAAACAATCGAGTCGGGAGGATTAATAATGACCTGATCGTTTGCCTTGAGGCCAGACACGATCTCCATCTGGTTGCCGAAGTCATGCCCAGGAGTGACGGAAGTCAGCACGACCTTCCCGTCTTTCACAATTGCTACGCGCAACCCTTCGGTGCGGAATAGCAGAGTATTGACCGGAATCAAGAAGGTGGAGGCCTGCGTCGGAACCGCCAGGTGGACCTCTGCATAGGAACCCGTGAGTAGCGTGCCGGTCGGATTGTTCACATCGATTTCTACCAGTAGAGTGCGAGTCGTCAGGTTGATGTCATCGGCAGTGCGCACCAGTGTCCCCTTAAATTTGCGATCCGGAAACTCAGCGAGACTGAGATCCGCCGTCATCCCGACTTTGATCCCGCGCGAGTATCCCTCCGGAACGTCCACGTAAACGCGTAATCTCCCAGGTTGAGCGATGTGGAATAGATCGGTCTTCGCTGCGCTACTGCTGCCAGAATTGATGAGGTCGCCGATGTCGGTGTTGCGTGCGGTGATCACGCCATCGAAAGGTGCGTAGACCTTTTCGAAAGAGACCAGCGCCGAGAACTGCTGTACGGCAGCCTTATCGGCTTCAACGATAGCGTTATTGGCATTGTAGGTGCCGACGGCGTTATCGACATCTTGTTGTGACACAGCGTTGCTTTTCAGGAGTCCCTGATACCGCGTTTTGGTGATGGACGCCAACTCGAGATTGGCTTGAGCGGTTAGCAGGTTGCTGCGGGCTTGCTCCAGTTGCTGATCGACCTCTGGCGTCTCGATTATGGCAAGAAGGTCCCCCTGCTTCACGTGCGCGCCGATATCGAAGTACCACTTCTTTAGATAACCATTTGTCCGAGCGTAGATGGGCGAACTGATGTAGGGTTGCACGTTTCCGGGAAGGACGATTTCCTCAGCGGGAGTCGTTTGTTTTGGCGACACCACCGACACCGCCGTTAGAGCAGCTTGAGTTGTCTGCGTGTCGAGAGCGGCGCGCGCCGTGACTCGGGACCTGATGCCAGATATCAAGAGTGCGGCGACCAGGATCACCGCGACAGCCAGGACCAGCCATTGTTTGCGGGTACGCTGTCCTGCTCCACCATTTGCTGAGGGCGATCGTTCGGCCATTGTTTGTACGTCAGTCTGCATAATTGACTCCCCTGAATTGGGTCACTCCTACCGTCTTTCCTCTGGGCCCGCATGCCCGCGTGCCCCCTGCAGTACGCTGAAAAATGCCGGCACAAAAAACAACGTCGAAACCGTTGCGAAGAGCAGACCACCAATGACTGCCCGGCCCAAAGGAGCGTTTTGTTCGCCACCGTCGCCTAGTCCGAGCGCCATGGGCACCATGCCGATGATCATGGCTAAAGCGGTCATCAGCACGGGGCGAAAACGGGTATATCCCGCTTCCAGCGCGGCACCAAGGGAATCCATTCCCTCCGCCATTTTTTCCGTAGCAAAACTCACCACCAAAATACTGTTTGAGGTTGCAACACCCATGCACATGATGGCTCCCATGAGTGCCGGCACGCTGAGAGTCGTGTGCGTTATAAACAACATCCATGCAATCCCTGCGAGCGCGGCGGGAAACGCCGAAATCATGATGAAAGGGTCCAGCCAGGACTGAAAGTTGACCACGATCAGCAGGTATACAAGTACGATCGAGAAGGCCAGTCCACTCAGAAGACCGATGTAGGAAGCTCGCATGGTCTGAACTTGTCCGCGGACGATGACTTGAGAGCCGCGCGGTAATTCTGGTCGCGTAGCATCGATGACCTTGTTAATATCGCCGGCCACGCCACCCAAGTCACGTCCTGCAACCGCGCCAAAGATGTCAATCACTGGCGCTACGTTGTAATGAGAGACTACTGCCATTCCGGTCCCTCGCCGCATCGATACGAGGCTCGCCATGAGCGACGGAGGAGCATTCGGGTCTGCGCCCGTGATCGGAAGATTCGCCAGGTCCTGCAACGTGTCTGCGCGGTATTGCGGCGTCTGCGTCGCAATTTGATAGCTGACGTGATTCTTTGGGTCTACCCAAAACGTAGGTGAGGTTTGGAAACTGCCGCTCAGGGATACCAGGAGATTCTGCGCAATATTTTGAGCTGAAAATCCGAGCTCCTGGGCTTTCGTACGTTCCACCCTGTATCGCAGGTAAGGCTCATCGAAGGGCTGCTGAATCCGCAGATCGGCCGCTCCGGAAATATATCTCATTTTCGCGAGCAGTTCGTCCGCGTAAATCCGGTTTCCTTCCAAGTTGTTCCCAACAACCTGAATGTCGATAGGAGCCGGCAATCCAAAATTGAGAATCTGCCCGACCATGTCAGCCGGCAGGAAAGCGAATGACACACCAGGAAACTCTTTCGGCAATGTCAGACGAAGCTGGTGAATGTAGTCGTCGGTGGAGTGGTGCTTGGCGGACAGAGTCACGAGAATGTCTGCGTCCGATGTGCCAACCGGGGCCGAATTGCTGTAAGAGAGATTGATGCCGCTATAAGGCAGGCCAATATTGTCTATGACGCTCTGGACCTCCGTAGCCGGAATCTGCTGTCGTATTGACCGCTCGACCAGATCACAAAGGTCGGCGGTTTCTTCAATGCGCATTCCTGTGGGAGCGCGCATGTGAAGCTTGAAGGTGCCGCTGTCAACGCTGGGAAAAAAGTCGCGGCCCAGCCAGGGAATCAGAATCGCCAGGGAACCGAGACAGAACGCAAAAAACGAGATCAGGAAAGCACGCCGGTGATGAAGAGAAGTCTCCAGCAGGCCGCGATAGCTCCGGCGAAAGCTTTCAAAGGCCCCTTCAAATCGTTTCTGAAGTCTCACCAGCGGATTGCGGCTAGCGGCATGCCCCTCTTCCTTTTTTTCTCCCCGCAACAGGTACTTGGCCATCGTCGGGACGATGGTCCGCGAGAGAAAGTAAGACGCCAACATGGCGAAAACCACTGCTTCGGCGAGCGGGACAAAGAGGTAGCGAGCGACGCCGGACAGCAGGAACATCGGGGCAAACACGATGCAGATTGCGAGTGTGGACACGAACGCAGGTGTCGCGATCTGCGATGCACTGTCCAACACGACCTCGTCCATGTTCTTGTCCGGTTCGGCCTCGCGATTGCGATTGATGTTCTCGACCTCGACCGTGGCGTCGTCCACCAGAATGCCTACCGCCAAAGCCAGGCCCCCGAGCGTCATGATGTTGATGGTTTCCCCGATCGCGCTGAACGCGATGATCGAGGTCAGGATCGCCAGAGGGATCGAGGTCGCAATGATCACGGTGCTTCGCCAGCTGCCCAGAAAGGTAAGGATCATGAAAGCGGTCAGGCAAGCGGCAATCAGTGTTTCTCTAACCACTCCGCTGATGGCCCCACGAACAAAAATCGACTGATCCGCCAGAGGTGTGATTTTCAATTGCGGTGGAACTGTCATCGCAATTTGAGGCAAAAGAGCCTTGATGCCTGCGATCACGTCCAGCGTTGATGCATCGCCCGCTTTTTGGATCGTCAGCAATACTGAACGCTGGCCGTTTACACGTACGACGTTGGTCTGCGGGGGAAAACCGTCGCGTACCCAGGCGACGTCTTTCATATAGATGGTCGTACTGCCAATTGTTTTGATTGGAATACGGTTCAGATCCGCGATCGTCTGCGGGGCCGCATTGGGAATGGAAACGTCGTATTCCCTGGAACCGATCTTGGATGTCCCTGTGGGCAGGATCAGGTTTTGCAGGCTGATCGCATTGACCACATCCAACGCGGACAGACCCTTCGACTGCAGAGCAGTTGTATCGAGATCAACTTGCACCTGACGTTGCTTGCCGCCATAGGGATAGGGCACGGAAGCCCCAGGAACAGTGATGAGCTGTGTCCGAATGAAATTCAGGCCGTAGTCGTTAAGTTCTTGCTCCGATAGATTTTGCCCGGAAAGGGCCAGCTGAAGTACGGGAACACTGGATGCGCTGTATGCAAGAATCAGAGGCGGCGTTGTGCCCGCAGGTAACTGCCGAAGCTGGGTCTGAGAAATAGCGGTAATCTGCGCAATGCCCCGTTGAATGTTCGCAGTCGGCTGTAGAAACACTTTAGTCACAGCGACCCCATACAGAGACTGCGATTCGATGTGCTCGATGTTGTCGACGGTTGTGGTAAGCGACCGTTCTGTAACGCTGACGATCCGGTCACTCATGTCTTCCGGGAGGAGACCGTTATAGTTCCAGATAATGCTGACCACGGGGATGTCAATGTTTGGAAATATATCGGTTGGAGTGCGAACGATCGCCAGGCCCCCCATGATTACTATAAGTATGGACATCACCACGAAGGTGTAAGGCCGCCGCAATGCTAGTCGAACAATCCACATAGAGTCTTCCCCCGTGTTCAATCACCGACGTCGTTGGTCAGCGAACCGTAGTTACTTACCTTCTGCAACCTGCAAAGACATGCAGGCCGCAGATGAACGAGGCTTTGCATCGAGCGCTCGGCGCACAAGACGCGTGAGTTTTGCGCGCGCTCGTGCGACCTGAGCTTTCACCGTGCCCTCAACTACCCCTAGAAGTTGTGCTACTTCACTCGTACTGAAACCATCCAAGTCACGCAATTGAAATGCTCTGCGCAACGGGGGAGAAAGCTGCTCTGCAAACTGCATGAGGCGCTCGTGCAATTCCACATTTCGATACACTTCTTCTGGGCTCGGTCCCAAGTGGGGTAACCGTTCTGAGACTGTATAGCCATCTTCGTCTCCGAATTGTTCGTCTAGAGACACGTAGATCCGGCGTTGCCTCCTCCGCAATTGCATCAGCGCACAATTGTTGACGATGGCAACCAGCCACGTCGACATTTGTGCGTGGCCCTTGAATTGATCCAAGTGTGTGTAAGCAGAGAGGAGGGCATCCTGAACCGCATCCTCGGCGTCGGCATCATTGGCCAGGTATCGATACGCTGTTCTACGGAGCAACGGGACACAACGCGAGAAGACCTCCTGTAGTTCAGCGGCTTTGTTTTCTGGAGAAGGAACGTCGAGGTGCTGCTCGTTTCCGATGTACGCCGTGGTCGCTTGCATATTGTCTCTCCCGGTCGCCACATCAAAATGCAAGCCTATGTCCAATCGACCTGAAGGCTATTTGGTCGAGCATTTTCAGCAACATGCGTCAGCGGGGGCAATTTCGCCAGCCCGGCGACAATTCGCCGTTCGTCCCCCGCTTGACACCAACGTCGGCATTTCGACTCGACCCGAGTTCAGTCTCGACGGCTATGAATGTCTGCTAGGGCAGCAGTGAACGCGAAGTGCAGTGTATTTTGTTGTCAAAGCGCACTTTACCGTGGCCGTCAGACGGCTTTGTAGCTTTGGAATTGGAAATGCATTCAGCCGTTCAGGAAAGAAATAAGAGGAGACACTATATGGAACTTCTCACAGCAGATAAGGTGACACTCGGATTTATTGGCCTGGGCAACATGGGAAGCCGAATCGCACAGCGGCTGCTTGATCACGGATACCGCCTTGTCGCATACGATAGTGATGCCGCCAAGGCCGAGGCCCTCGTAGGAAAGCGAGGGTTTGCTGCTAAGAACATTCTTGAAGTGGCGCGCGCTGCCGATGTGATTCTTTCGTGCCTCACCAATGACGAAGCAGTTCAGAGCGTCTATGCCGGATCAGCGGGAGTTTTTGCCGAGGCGCGACCAGGAACCTTTGTGTTAGAGATGAGCACGATCTCACCAGAGAGTTCGCGGGAACTGCACCGGCTCGGCGCCGAAAGTGGCATTGAGGTATTGGACGTAGCCATCTCGGGCAGCACTCCAGCCGCGGAACAAGGTACTGTGACGCTATTGGCCGGTGGCAATCAAGACTTGTTCCGTGCCGCCGAACCAATGTTCCAGGCGATTGCAAAGCAATACTTTCTTCTGGGCGGACCCGGCTCCGGGACAGCGATGAAGTTGGTGGTCAACACGCTGCTAGGAATTGGCATGCAGGCCATCGCTGAGGCTGTAGTACTTGGGGAAAAAACTGGCCTCGATCGCGGAAGGTTACTCGAAGTCTTATCAAAGACAGCGGTAATCGCGCCGGCTCATGTTGGAAAGCTGGCGAGGGTGGCGATCAACGATTACACACCGCAATTTCCACTTCGCCTGATGAACAAAGATTTTCAGTTGATTCTCAAAGAGGCAGCAGAAGCGCATATTTCCATGCCTGTTACCGAAGCAGCGTTTCGTGTCAATGCAGAGGAACTGACACACCACAAGGAAGACGACTTCTCCACTGTTTTGCGGCGAATGGAGGAAGTTGCTGGTATCGCAAATCTTCACCCCGCCTCGCTTGCGAGTTGACCCGGAGAAGAATGCCGACGCTAAAAACATCGGCTGACGGGTCTGAAGTCGCGCGGATTTTGAAAGGAGATCTAAATGGAAACACGCAAACTTGGCAATTCTGACTTACACATTACTCGAGTGGGCTACGGGGCCTGGGCCATCGGCGGCTCGGGCTGGCAGTTCGCCTGGGGATCACAGGACGACAATGAATCTATCGCCGCCATTCACCGTGCGCTCGAACTCGGCGTCAACTGGATTGATACGGCCGCCGTCTACGGTTTGGGACACTCCGAGGAAGTGGTAGGCCGTGCTCTGAAGAGCTGGCCGGGATCCAGACCTTACGTCTTTACCAAGTGCGGCCTGCGCGGGAATGCCAACGGTGAGGTGCAGAAGGTTCTGAAAGCCGACTCGATCCGCGGTGAAATCGAAAACAGCCTCCGCCGCCTATCCGTCGACGTAATCGATCTTTATCAAATCCATTGGCCCCCCGACCCCGACTCCTCGGAACTGGAGGAAGGCTGGTCCACGCTCGCCGACCTGAAGCGCGAAGGCAAGGTGCGCTGGATCGGAGTTTCGAACTTCAATGTCCAGCAACTGCGCCGCGCCCAGACCATAGCGCCGGTAACCTCGCTGCAGCCGCGGTATTCGCTGGTACACCGCGAGATCGAAAATGAGATCCTGCCCTACTGCATGAGTGAAGGCATTGGGGTCATCGTTTATTCCCCGATGGCTTCCGGTCTCTTGACTGGCGCTATGACTCGCGAACGCGCGGCCAAACTACCCGCGGACGATTGGCGTGGGCGGCATCCCGACTTTACGGAACCAAACCTCTCTCACAATCTGGCTCTGGTCGAGCGCATGCGAGCGATAGCTAACCGCCACAATCGTTCCATCGGCGAAGTAGCAATCGCATGGACTCTGAGCCATCCCGCCGTGACCGGCGCGATCGTGGGAGCTCGCAATGCGCGACAGGCAGAGGGAGTCATGCGCGCTGGCGATTTGCACCTCACCGAAGATGAAGTCAGCGAGATCGAGGCGTTCGCCGAGACCGCGGCGTGAAAGATATAGGTAGAGCAGCCGCATTGACGAGAAGTAGGATGCGTGTGTCGGCTTGATTTGATTTTTCCCAGCAATTGCACCAGCTTGCTAGCCGATGTTTGACCGTTTGTTTCTACCCCAGCCACTGCGGGTTGGCGACGGTGCCGTCAAAGTGGTGCGTAGTCTTATAGAGTTCGTACTGGCCTGCCTCCGCCGCCTTTGCCGTCTTGGCGAGAAGAACTGCCACCTGGGCAGAGTCCATCGGCTGAAAAGTCCGGGCGGCCTCAAGAGCTTGCTGAAGGATCGGGAGCGAATCGCAGCCCGTGATGACGACGCTGGTGGGCAGATTCATAGAGTAGTGCAGACACTCCACTGCTGTAACGGTCTTGCTCGCGAGAATGAAATGGTCCCCCATGGGTTTCATGCCGAGAACTCCAATAGCGTCCTTGGTCAAGACGGGCAACACTTTCTTTTCGAAACTGTTGAAGTGGGCGTCCATCACATTGAGGGGCATCTGAACGGCATCGAACGTAAAGCCATGCTGCGCGGCGGTAGCCAGCATCTTCAAATGAATGTCTGGACTCTTGTGGCCTGTGAAACCGATAAAACGGATCTTGCCCGCTTTCTTGGCTTCGACGACGACCTCCATCGCTCCGCCTTCGGCAAAAATGCGATCTGGATCGGAATCGCGAATCACTTCATGAAACTGAAGTAAGTCAATTCGATCTGTTTGCAACCGCCGCAGCGATTCATCGAGTTGGGCCGCGGCCGCCCCCTTATTCCGCCCATCGATCTTGGTCATCAAAAAGGCTTTTTGGCGATAGCCATCGCGCAGAGCCTTGCCCATTCGAATTTCGCTCTCACCGTCGTTGTAGTCCCAGCAGTTATCGAGAAAATTGACTCCTTCATCGATCCCGGTACGAATAATCCGAATGCTCTCTTCCGGATCGCTCTGTCGAGCCAGGTGATACCCGCCAAGCCCGATCACTGAAACTTTTTCTCCGGTGCGCCCCAGAGTTCGATGAGGAATTCCGTTCTTGCTATCCGGCTGTGCGGCGCCACTGAGCCTCCCGGTCACTAATAAGGAAGCAGCAGTCATGCCGAGAAACTCTCTACTGTTCACGCCGGAGTCCTGATCCGAGAGCATTCTGTCGGTCATAGCCGACCGCTCGGAAGAATCAATGTTCGATTCATTCAAGTGTCTCTCGTTCGGAGTCATGATCTGTCCTCCATCATAGCCAGGTCTATGGCGTTGCATGACACAGATTACCGAACTGTGAGGGGACACGCCGGATGGCCACATTGACACGCGATTTCCACGTCTTCACTTCCCGCGTCACGGCAAACTTCTCCGCAGTATTCTTCTCCGCTGGGTACATTGCAAAGGCACGGCATGTGGGCGCACTTTTTCGTCTCTTGATTCGCCATCGCAATTCCATCCTTTCGAATTCAGATTCACCTGTTCCGACTCCTGAAGCTAGTTGCGATTCTTGACGTAGCGCCGTTTCCTGCACCGACCGAGGGTGTTTCGAGGGAAGCCCCTAGCCGGCCAGGTTTCGGCAACTACGTCACTTTGGGTGATTGCATCCAGCTCTCCAAACGTCGCGATGCCGCTAAGCTCATGCATTCCAAGGTTGTTCGGTTGCGACATAAGGAAAACCAGGCGTCCTGAGTGTCAACAGGATGATAGTGCTGTCAGCATTTGGACGAATCGCGGGCGCAAACTGATGCTTCGGTCTAGACGCGGCTGTCTGTCCCCGAAGCCCTGCCCTCCCAACACGGGGCCTCCCCGCCTGACGCGCTTTTTGGGGACTGCGGACACTGCGTTATCATGTTCTTCCGTTCAGGGTTTGGATAAAAACATGCTCGACGAGGACGAGGTTCGGCAGTGATCCCGCATAAATGGCGAGGAGTTGTTCAGTTTTTTGTCGGCGCCATGGCTCTCGCATTGCTCATCAAGATCGAGGCGGCTCAATGACCCTGGCAGCCTCCCCGACGGTTTTTGTTGTGGATGACGACGACTTGGTGCGCGCCTCCATCCACGGCATGCTGAAGTCGGTTGGCTTACGTTCCGAGACCTTCGGCACGGCGCAAGAGTTTCTACGCAGCAAACGGCCGGACGGGCCCAGTTGCCTGGTGCTGGACGTGAGACTTCCCGGAGTCAACGGTCTGGATTTTCAGCGCGAGTTGGCTAACGCTGGGATCCGGATTCCCGTCATCTTTATCACCGGTCATGGAGATATTCCGATGACGGTGAAAGCGATGAAATCGGGTGCGGTGGAGTTTCTGACGAAGCCGTTCCGAGACCAGGATTTGCTGGATGCGATTCATCAGGCTTTGGATCGCGATCGGATGGCACGTCAACAGGAGACGGAGCTTGCCGAGTTGCGAAAGCGCTATCAATCGCTCACCGCCCGCGAGCGCGAAGTCATGGCTCTGGTAGTTTCGGGCATGCTCAATAAGCAAATAGCGTTTGAGCTGGGAACCAGCGAAATCACCGTGAAGATCCATCGCGGGCACGTGATGCGGAAGATGCAGGCTGAATCACTGGCAGACCTGGTCAGAATGGCGGCGAAGCTTGAACCCACGAGCCGTGGCGAGTGAACCTTCCGACCAAATTCAAGATTACGGTCTGGCCGCAATTTCTTGCGGCGCCGCAGTGGCGGAGGGGCCATCGGCCGAACTGGTCATTCCTGCGCCTCCGCACTGGGAAGCGTGAAGTTAAAAGTGGCGCCGCGTCCAGAGTTGGATGTGGCCCACAAGCGGCCGCCGTGGGACTCAATTATTGACCGACTGATTGAGAGCCCCATGCCGGTACCTTGGGCCTTGGTGCTGAAGAATGCATTAAAGATCTGGTCAGCCTGGTCCGGGGGAAGCCCCGTGCCCGTGTCACTCACCGAAATCAGCAACTGACCGCCTTCGCCCCTCAGGGATCTGATTGTTAACTGGCCTCCGCTCGTGTCCTGCATCGCTTCGATGCCGTTGAGCATAAGATTCATCAGAACCTGCTGCAATTGCACTCGGTCAGCCACAACCCGTGGTAAGTCCTCCGACAATTCGGTCACAATCGAAACGGAATGTCTGGATGCTTCACTGCGCAACAAGACGACCATCTCTTGAATGACCTCGCTCACATCCACCAAACTGGTTTGTGGCGCTCCCTTCTTGAATAACTGTCGAAGCCGGCTGATGATATCGGCCGCCCGCGTTACCGCGTTCACCATCCGCGCCGCGGATTCCCGCGCCTCTCCTATATCCGGCTGTTCGCGCGCCAGCCACCGCAAGCAAGTTCTGGCATCCGTCGCCGCAGCCGTAATCGGCTGGTTGATCTCATGGGCCAGCGATGCAGTCAATTCCCCCATCGTCGTCGCCCGGCTTATGTGCGCCAGATCGGCCTGTACCTGACGTAATCTTTCACGCTCTTTTTCTGCCTGCCTTCGTTCGGTGACGTCCATTACAGTACCAACGAACTCCACGACATCACGGGATGGGCTAAGAACCGGGTGTGCGATTGTATGGATGTCCCTGATGTTGCCGCCGGGGTGAACGATGCGATAGTCCAACTCATAGTCCACCTTCGCACGGGTCGCGTTCTCGGCTGCTGCCCTGACTTTAGCCCTGTCATCGGGATGGACATGCTGCAAGAATGTTTCGAATGGCGGCGGTCCACCGAGCGGTTCAAAACCTAGCACCCTGTAGCACTCAGCGGACCAGTACCTCATCGCCCCCGTGTCAGGTACTCGTGCCCAGCTGCCGGTATGGCTCAGTCTCTGCGCGTCCTCTAAATACTCCTCGGTTTGCCGCAGCGCTACTTCCGCGCGTTTGCGTTCGGTAATGTCGGTGATCGCTCCGACCAGCTCGGTTTTGCCCGGTTGACCTGTTTCCAGAAGATGCCCCACAACGTGGACATGCTTGACCGATCCATCAGACATAAGCAACCGGTGTTCTATATCAAAATTCTTAGCGTCTTGAGATGCGCGATCGATTGCCTGTTGAACCCGGACTCTGTCCTCGGGATGGGTTCGTTCCAGAACGAGCTGAAGACGAGGTCTTGTTGCAGGGCCGTATTCAAAAATTCGAAATGTTTCCTCCGACCAATAGATTTCACCCCCGAAAACATTCCAGCCGAAACTGCCCGTCTTGCTTAGCTTCTGCGCTTCCGCTAAGTAAGCTTCGTTGCGCCGCAATTCCTTGGTCCGTTCCATGACCTTGATCTCGAGTAGGTCACGGGCCTGGCGCAGTTCTAGTTCACGCTCTCTCAGTTCCTGCTCCGCCCGCTTCCGGTCGCTGATGTCAGTGCACGTACCGAACCATTTCACGATCCTTCCTTCGGTATCCCGGATGGGAGTTCCCCGCGTCTTAAACCAACCGTACGTCCCATCGGTCCTGCGGATCCTGTATTCCACGTCATAAGGCTGACGTCCGGCCACAGATTCTGTCCAAAATTGCCGGGTAGGCTCGCGGTCGTCGGAATGTAGCGCCTCCATCCACGCCCAGCCGAGCAATTTGCTCTCCGGGATACCAGTGTAGGTTGTCCACTGCGTGCTGAAGTAGTCGCACCCGCCATCCCGGCCGGCACCCCATACCAACTGCGGCAGCGCTTCGGTAAGGTTCCGCCATCGTTGCTCGCTCTCGCGCAGCGCTTCCTCGGCCCGGCGTCGCGAGGCGCTGAGCCAGCACACCGTCAATCCCAAGGATGTAAAGAATGTCAGGGATAAGACCCGATAGGGCACACGAATCCCTGCCAGTTCGACGTAAGGGACGAGTGGCTGGAAGAAATAGCCTAGGCTCACTACGGAAAGGAGCAAGGCAGTGAGGCCCGGGAGCATCCCACCAAACCAAGCTGTGATGGCTATGGCGGTGAGGAAAAGCGCGCCGCGGATATCGAAACCCCTCCCAAAGAGCAGCGCCGCCCCCAGTGCGACCCCAACGGAGCCGACAGCAAGCCCGTAGCGCCAACCTACTTGTCGAAGGATGGGAGGTGGAATCTTCCAGCGCGTCATGGTCTATCTGTTCGCTGCGTAATCTGCGACGGCACGGAAAGACATTGTATTTAAATTGAGCGGCTGCAGTGAAATTGTCGCTTTGCCAACACTTCGGTCCTATACCAAAGTATGATTGCGCCGCCACCTAAGCATAATTGCGCCATCGTTGAAGGCGCTGCTAAGTTTGCATCATGGTCGTCCGAAAGAAGGGGAAAATGGTAGCAATTGTTGATGACGATGATTTGATGCGCAGTGCCTTGCAGGGCCTGATGAAATCAGCCGGCCTGCCCGCGCAAGTGTTCGCCTCGGCGGAAGAGTTCCTGAAGTCCGGGCAACAGAACGACGTTGGATGTCTGGTCGCCGACATCCGCATGCCAGGAATGTCGGGTCTGGAATTGCAGGCCAAGCTCAACGCAGATCAGTACAGGATTCCGACCATCTTCATCACGGCCCATGGGGACGAGAAAATGCGGATGCAAGCCCTAAGAGCAGGCGCAGTGGAGTTCATGGCAAAACCATTCGATGATGAAGCCCTGCTCGAAAGTGTCCGAGCGGCTCTGGCGAGTTGAGCCAATAAGTCGAGCCCAATAAAAAGCGTGCCTGGGGCACGAGGGGGTTCTCTGTGGCAGCTACCGAGATATTGCGTACTAGTGATCAATATTCGAACGAGCGCAGATTCCAGCAGATCATAGGCAATAGCCCTGCGCTGGAAGCAGTGCTCGAACAAGTCGAACGCGTCGCGACGACGGGTTCCACGGTGTTGATCCAGGGAGAAACCGGAACCGGCAAGGAGCTCATCGCACAAGCGATTCACAACATCAGCTCAAGGTGCGGGCGGCCTTTCGTACGGTTGAATTGCGCTGCCATTCCCCTGGATTTGCTGGAGAGTGAGCTTTTTGGCCACGAAAGGGGTGCGTTCACCGGCGCGATCGCGCAAAAGATTGGCCGTTTCGAACTCGCCGACAAAGGCACACTTTTCCTGGACGAAATAGGAGATATTCCGGCGGCTCTGCAGCCCAAACTGTTGCGCGTACTGCAGGAACAGGAATTCGAGCGCCTGGGCAGCACTCGGACTCACAAAGTTGACGTGCGGCTAGTTGCCGCCACCCACCGTGATCTGACCGAAATGGTGAATCAAGGCGAATTTCGCAGCGACCTCTACTATCGTCTGAATGTCTTCCCCGTCCTGTTGCCACCATTGCGGGAGCGTCGCAAAGACATCCCAGCCCTGGTGACACATTTTGTCGAGATCTTAGGCCGCCGGATGGGGAGGGAAATCGAGCATATTCCTTCAGAAACAATGTCTGCGCTGATTTCGTACCAGTGGCCGGGAAATATCCGGGAACTGCAGAACCTGATCGAACGTGCCGTGATCCTTTCGAACGATGGTGTGCTTCCGAATCCTTTGCCCACCGCAGAAACGGAGCGCCGCGCAACTATCTCTCCCCGTGCAACCACGCTACGCGACTCCGAACGGACTCTGATTCAACAGACCCTGGAAGGAGTCGGCTGGGTGATCGGCGGACCGAAGGGCGCAGCTGCCAAACTTGGTTTGAAACGCACTACGCTGATCCACAAGATGCAGAAGCTCGGAATCGCCCGGCCCGGTCTTCAAAGAAGCGAGGGTATGGCGGGGCCAGCACTACAGGTTTAAGGATTCTCCAGCGACGATCGCAGCCATTCTCTCCCACTCTTTCGCATAAAACCTCTTCGTGTCGAACGGTGTCCGCCGACACGTTTGATGGTTCTCAACCGGGGTTGCAGCCTCGTTTTCAACCTAAGGATTAGTGCCACGATTGCACTGTCATTCAAGTCTTATACGAAGCCATCAAACAGGAGGGCAGATATGAAGGTCGGAATCGTTGGAGCGGGCCAGGTTGGCTCCGCGTGCTTTTTGGCGATGGTAATGCGCGGAAGTGCGCGCGAGGTCGTGCTGGTTAACCGGGACCGCAAGCGGGCCAAGGGCGTCGTGACGGACGTCCAGTACGGCGCAGTCCTGTCCCCGCCGATTACGCTGCGCGACGGCGACTATTCCGATCTGGCCGGCTCGTCGGTAGTGATGATCACTGCCGGAGTCAACGAGAAAGGCGGAGGTGCAACCGATCGCAGCGATCCCGTCGGAAGGCTTCGCTTGCTCGATGCGAATGCTGCCATCTTTCAGGACATCGTCCCGCAGATCCACCATTTCGCTCCCGATGCCCTGATTCTGGTCGTAACCGATCCACCGGACGCGCTGGCTGACGTAGTGCGTATGTTGGGGCACGAGCGCGTGCTGAGTACCGGCACGTCCCTCGACACGTTACGGTTCCGGTTTCACCTGGGGAAGCGTCTTAACGTCAGTGCGTCGGACGTGGAGGCACTGGTCTTAGGTGAGCATGGTGCTTCGGAGGTTTTCCTGTGGTCATCGGCGCGAGTGGGTGGCGAGTGGGTGACAGTAAGATATTGGAACTCTTTGGGGAGAACCAAACGGCGCAAACTGCACGTGACGAAATCGAGCGTGAGGTTCGTTACGCCAACATCACCGTCATTGAAGGTATCGGGGCCAGTCAGTACGGCATAGGGATGGTCTCCGCACGACTCACTGAGATGATATTGCGCGACGAGGGAGCAGTGATTCCTGTCGGCTGTTACAACCCAGCTTTTGGAGTGACGCTTTCTTTGCCAAGTGTCGTTGGCCGGGAAGGCGTGCGTCGCGTGCTTGAGCCCGAAATGTCCGCCGCGGAGCAACAAGGTTTGCAGCGCAGCGCCGATGCGATCAAGGCAGCTCTGTCTCGCCTCAGTCTGACGGAATCGCAGCGAAGAACAGCTTGAGACTTTCCTGCAGGACAAATTGATAGAAAAAAGCCCTACTCCTCGATCAGAGTAGGGCGTTCGCTTAAAGAACGCGGCAAGCGTCCAGAATCGAGTGACGGAATTACATGCCACTCTGTTCAAAGACTAACGCTTCCTTGTTATGGCCGAAGTCGATCTCTGTAAGCGTTTGAACCTTAGCATGGGTTGTGTCGGTGACAATCTCGTCCTGAGTCACTTGGGCGTCATTCGTCTTCAGGGTTCCAGGTACCGTGGCAACCGTCTTTCCGTCGCGCACGAAATTCACCTTGATCTCGGGACCGGTTCCCTGCCACTCGACCTTGTAGCTGCCAGGTTGCAATTGTTCGCCACCGACTTCTACAGCATTCGGAATCTCTACCGAGTGCTGATTCTTGTCCCGCGCCAAAGCGGATACCGAAGACAATATGGTGAGCATGGATAAAAGCGCTGCGTACTTGATTTGTTTCATTTGAGGGAGTTCTCCTTTGAAAGTTAAGTTTGACAGTTAAGCTGCAGGTCACACCGTTATGAGATGAAACCGCTAACTCAAAAATGGTGAATATCTATATCTATTCAATAGATGCTGATCAATCGATTAGAGGTGCAGCTATGCTCGCCTCTCGATGTAACTATAAGTAAATCTTTGTAAACAATATTGAAACACTCGCGAAACAGTTCTGCTCGCGTGTCCACAGGTCGACACGCTGCTTCTCTGAGGAGAGAGAAAATCGATCTGGCGGCACCTCGATCGTTTACCTCGGGAGTTGGTGTCTGAGATCCTTTGTGGGTAGTGGAACCTACGCCGGGCCCTTGAGGGACTTCAGGTAAGTAACAATCTGCCATCGTTGCCTCTCGGGCAGGGTACCCCAAGCCGGCATACCGTTATTGGCGGCGCCGGTTGTGACGAACCAGAATACCTGGCCGTCCGACGCTGATTGCGTTGGTCCCTCAGAGAGTGGAGGGATGCTCCCGGTTCCGCGCCCTTTAATTCCATGGCAGGAGCCACAGTTCGTGGCATAAAACCGTGCGCCGGCAGCGGCCGCTGCGGGTTGGCCGGCGTAGGGGTTCTTCAATTGATTGCTGGATGCGGGCGCGTTATGAAAGTGCGCGTCTTGCGCTAACAGCATTGAAGCTGAAAAGCAAAACACAATTGCGCTTGTTGTCGCCAGGAAATAAGACCGGATATCTGCCTTCATAACTCTCCTCCAGCTACCGCTCCATTAGGATCCAAAATGGGTGAAGCATCGCCGCTCCCGAATAGAAGCAAGTTTCTGGCCATCCTGCGTGGGCCGTGTTTCTGCAACAAAATGCCTGTTCACGCCGGACACCGGTGACCGCCGCTCAACAGAGGCGTCGAAAGCCTGACACCGTCGAACGGAAATGTTTTCTCATACCGGAACTAAACCGATGGCGAGCTGGGCTTTACTCCCAATTGATTTCTATTTTATGTGGCACGTAGAATGCTGGGCTGATAACGGAAAAGGGGGATCCTGATGGTGAAGCTCAAGGTGAACGGGATAGATCGCACGTTCGATGGCGATCCCAACATGCCCCTGCTTTGGTACGTGCGGGACGTCTTGGGATTGACGGGAACCAAGTTTGGCTGCGGCATGGCTCTCTGCGGCGCCTGCACGGTTCATAAGAACGGCGAAGCGATCCGGTCGTGCATTACGCCGGTGAGCGCGGCGGCGGGTGGCGAGATTCGTACCATTGAAGACCTTGGAGCAAACGGACTCCATGCGGTTCAGCAGGCTTGGATGGAGCTGAACGTTCCGCAGTGCGGATATTGCCAGTCCGGTCAGATCATGCAGGCAGTGTCTTTTTTAAAGAGCACTCCCCATCCTACGGATCAGCAAATCGATGATGCCATGGCGGGCAACATCTGCCGCTGTGGAACCTACCAACGACTTCGCCAGGCGATCAAGCTGGCAGCGGGGAGAATCGCATGACGCAAATCGAAAACGTAAGCCGTCGGAGATTCCTCAAAGGCGCGTTTGGGGCGGGTGCGTTCATTCTTGCGGCTCGGTATGTCCCACCAATGCTGGCGCAAGGACAGACGACTTACGATGGGACCGAAGCGGACAGGGCGACCCTCCATCCCAATCTTTTTGTGGGGATTCAGCAGGATGGAACCGTCTACATCGTGGCGCACCGGTCGGAGATGGGAACAGTCATCCGTACATCACTGCCCCTGGTGCTTGCAGACGAGCTTGACGCCGACTCGAAGCGCGTGAAGATCGACCAGGCGATTGGCGATAAGCGCTACGGAGACCAAAATACGGACGGCTCACAATCCGTAAGGAGATTTTTTGACACGATGAGAGAGTGCGGCGCTGCGGCGCGCTTGATGTTGATTCAGGCGGCGGCGCTACAGTGGAATGTTCCCGCGAAGGAGTGCTCCACCGAACTGCATGCGGTAATTCACAAGGCAACGGGCCGGCGCCTCGGTTACGGTGAGCTGGCCGCTGGTGCGGCTCGCCTCACGGTGCCAACGAAAGAACAGCTCCAGCTGAAGAAGCCATCGGAGTGGCGGTATATCGGGAAGGGAATGACCAGCGTCGACCTGGAGAAGCTCTGCACGGGAAAAGCGATGTATGGAATGGATGCACGGCTGGATGGCATGGTGTACGCATCGGTCGAACATCCCCCCGTCTTTGGCGGGACAATAAAGACTCTCGACGATCAGGATGCACTGAAGGTCGCGGGAGTGCGCCAGACGATTCGCATCGATCCGTTTAAGCCTCCCGCCGCCTTTCAGCCTCTAGGCGGTGTTGCCGTGATTGCCGACAACACCTGGGCTGCATTCCAGGGCCGCAAAAAGCTAAAGATAACCTGGAACAACGGGCCCAACGAATCCTACGACTCCGTCGAATACAAGAAGGAACTGCGTGAGACAGCGCACAAGCCGGGGAAGGTTATCCGCAGCGTGGGTGACTCCGACAAAGCGTTTCCTACCGAGAATGTCTTTGAAGCAGACTACTACGTTCCGCTGCTGGCCCATGCCCCGATGGAACCCTTGGTGGCGCTGGCTGAATTCAAAGATGGAAAGGTCACTGCCTGGGCGCCAACCCAGAATCCTCAGGCGGCGCAGGCAATAGTGTCCTCCGAACTCGGCATTGCTAAAGAAGACGTGATTTGCCACGTTACGTTGTTGGGCGGCGGATTCGGAAGAAAGTCCAAACCTGATTATGTTGCGGAGGCTGCAGTTTTATCGAAGAAGCTGGGTCGCCCCGTAAAAGTAGTGTGGACGCGGGAAGACGAC
>JBEKRY010000097.1:0-16144 GCA_049517555.1 Candidatus Sulfotelmatobacter sp.
CTTCCACGAACGCGTACGGCTAGTTCGACTGCAGGATGAAAGCCGAAAGCCACGAGCTAAGAGCTAGAAGCTAGGAGGCTACTTCACCGCTTCCCGTCTCCCGTGCATCATTTCCACGACGGCCTCATACAGCCGTTTGCGCGCGTCGTGACGTTCGTAAGCGCGCGTAATGTAGCGGACGTGAACTTCAATTCCCGCCGCGGTCGGACGCACGTTAATTCCCGGAACCGCCGACAATGTTTTCACCCGGTAGCGCGCCGATGCCTCCTGCCATTCGGCCTCCGCGCTGCTGGCGTTGGCCTCAGTTTCCTTTTCCACCAGTTTCTGAATGCCATCGATGATGGGATACGGATCCTGTCCCGGCGGAATCAGCACTTGCAACTCGTCCCACATCCATTGGCCCGAAGTCGTAAAGTTGAAGAAGTGGCCTTCGATAGCGAAGCTGTTCACAAATGAAACGCGCCGGCCCGTGGGATGGCCTGAGTCCGTCCAACTACCGGTTTCGAGCAGGACCGTCTTCAGCAATCCGACCTCGACGACTTCTCCGCCCACGCCATTGATTTCCACCCAGTCGCCGACGCGGATGCCGTTGCGCCCCATCAGCACGAACCATCCAAAGAACGCGACGATGAAATCCTTCATGGCGACAGTGAGTCCGGCGCCGGCCAGGCCCAGAATCGTGGTGGTTTGCGTGGGCATGCCGACAATGATGAAGATGATGGCGATAGCGCCGACCACCTGCGCCGCGAATTTCACCACCGCACGCAGCGTGTCGACCCGCTTGTTCTCGGCGGACATGCCGGTGAACAGGTGCTCAATCAGACGGTCCGCCAGGTAGACGGCTAGCACAACCAACAGAATCCATAGCAGAGACTCGATCAGGTTATGCAGCGCTGCCCTTTCGCGAGTCTCGAGCAGCGCGATCCAACTTGCGTAAGTCTCGGTCAGTTCCTGCTCATCCTGCAGGCGCTTACCCAGGTCGGCCAGATTTTTCTGGTCACGGGTGTATTGTTTGAGGGAATCGACGGCTGTTTTCGCTGCCGCCTTCGAGTCTTCCCGGCTCGCCGCGTTGCTGCCTTTCGCAAAACCCTTGGCCTGCTGCCGGGCTGCTTCGCGATTCTCTTTGTCCTTCTCCACTTGAGCGGTCAGGGTATTGTGCCGCTGGCTCAGTCGAAGTTGCTTCGCGTTGCTTTCTTCCTGTGCGGCTCGTAACTGGCCTTTTTTTTCGCGCAGAGCCTGCCATGCCCGGAAAACGCTGAGCAGAGTGTGCGTCTGGTAATCCTGCTCGTGGGGATTGACCGCTGCACCTAACGGAGTTTCCGCTCCGTGCTCGTGCTCGCCGGCTTCATGCTCGGCCTGCAAACGCTTGATCTTCGACTGCGTATCGCCGCCGGCCTGCTCCAGGTTTTCGCTGGCGTCGTCGAACTCGTTCTGATCCAGATCCATCTGCGCCTTGGCGACGTCGAGCTGGTCCTGCAGGTTATCTTTCTGCGCTTCGGGCACGGCCGCCAGTTTTTTGGTGAGGAGCGCAATCCCTTCCTGATCTTCTTTGAGAGTCAGTTCGGCTTTGTTCTTGCGGTCGGAAATCTGGCGGGCCTCCGGCGAGAGCGGCGGAGGATTTTCCTCCGCGGTGCGCAGCGCATCCAGAAACGAGAGATCGACTTCGTGGTCCCCGAGTTTTTCCGCCTGATGGGCCAGCGCCTGTTCTTCCGGCGTGGCCGCGAGCGTTGCCATGCGTTTTGCGGTCTGCAATGGACGCTGGTCGATGAGCGCGCGCGGCGCTACCGGCGCCGCGTGTCCGGATAATCTACTGGTCGGCGGCGCAGCCGTTTCTTCATTCGCGGCCGGCAACGCCCGCGTCCATACCATGCCCGCGATGGCCGCCGCCAGGAGCAGAAGCAGGACAATTGCAGTAATCCATTGCCGAATTTTCATAGCCGGTCCGAAAATCATTTGCTGAAGATGTCGTTTGCTATGTCTCTCTTACCCGACGTTGATGTCACCTGTCGGATGGGTCTGCCGCGTCAGATCACTTTAGCAAACAACTTCTCTTTCCCGCGACGACGGGAGGGACTACCTATTCTTGCTGGCCGGAGCAATCCCTGGGGCCTGAATGCTGCACACGTTCGTAACCTGTATGGCGCAAATCCTTCACCTTAGAATCCTTTCAGGCAACGCCATGCTCGACAAGCTTCAATCGATCTTCGATGGAACGATTCTCGACGGATCATTTCTGAACGAATCGTTTTTCGACTACCCTTGGAAGCCGGTGTCCCGCCCGGCGCTCGTGGCATGGCTGATTTTCTACGTGGCGTTCCTGGCCTACGCTTTTTCTGCCCATGGCGGATTTCTTTTCATCGACAACGCCAACCTCGTCGTGCACGAGGGCGGACACAATCTTTTTTACTGGTTCGGCCCCACGCTCTGCCTGTGGGGAGGCACACTGCTACAGTGGCTCGTGCCATTTCTGCTGGCGGTTTATTTTTTCACGCAGCGGCAGACCACAGGCTTCGTTTTCTGCCTGTTCTTCTTTTTCGAAAACTGGCTGTACACCGCTACTTACATGGCCGACGCGCGCGCTCAGGTGCTGCCATTGGTCACCACCGGCGATCCGGATTTCGTGGAACACGATTTCTTCAGGATCTTTTCCAGCCTCGGCGTCCTCGACCACGATACGCAGATCGCGGCCGTGGTACGACTACTGGGCTGGTGCGGAATGCTGGCTTGCGTGGCGTGGCTGGCCTCTCGTGGCAAAATGAGTCGCGAAGCCTGAAGCAGAGGAGCTCGCTCGCCGGAGTAAAATGTCGCCGTCGTCTAGCCTCATTCCATGGAGGAGCTCATGAAATCGTTTCTGACGGTTCTAGTGTTCACGTTCCTGGTGGCTGCGATTGTGCTGCCTATAGCCCGTCCCGCCGCGTCGGCATCCCCGAACACGACGGCTGAAACACTCAAGCAACTCGAAGGCGAGTTCATGAAAGCGGCCATCGAGAGAGGCTCGCAGGGATATATGTCGTACTACGCCGACGATTCTGTCGAAGTTCCGAACGGCGGGCCGCTGATCCAGGGCAAAGTGGAAATCGCCAAGGGGATGGGCTTTCTCGACGACAGGAGCAATCAACTTCTCTGGACACCGGTCGGAGCTGACATCTCCGCGTCCGGCGATCTCGGCTATACCTACGGCACCTTCGAATTCCACTCGAAAAATAAAGAAGGCAAGCCGGTAGTCGACTATGGCAAGTACACCAGCATCTGGAAGCTGCAGAAGGACGGAAGCTGGAAAGTCGTGCTCGACATGGGCAACGCCAGCCCGGCACCGAAATAGCGCCTACTTTCGGAAGTGATTCTTGATCGCCTCGGCCTGCGTTCGCGTGACGACGGCCGATAATGCCGCCGGGTCCGCTTGCTTGACCGCCTGCACGCTGCCGAAGTGTTCCAGCAGTCGCCGCGTTGTGCTGGCGCCCACGCCCGGGATTTCCAACAGTTCAGTGGAGCGGTCGCGGATTTGCCGGCGCTTGCGGTGGAAGGTCACGGCGAAGCGATGGGCTTCGTCGCGAATGAGCTGTATCAGATGCAGCACCGGCGAGTGATGGTCGAGCGCGATCGGATCTTTTTCCTGGCCATACACGTATAAGATCTCTTCGCGTTTGGCGATGGCCGCCAGCGGCTGGTTGATGATTTCCAGCAAGTCCAGCGCTTCGGCGGCCGCGTGGAGTTGTCCGAGGCCGCCATCGATCAACACCAGGCTCGGCATCGGTTTCTTTTCTTCTTGTAGGCGTTTATAGCGTCGCGTTACTACCTCGCGCATTGAGGCAAAATCGTCCACGCCTTCGACCGTGCGGATGATGAATTTTCGGTAATCCGACTTCTTCATCTTGCCGTCTTCCCACACCACCATGGAAGCGACCGTCTCCGCACCCTGGATGTGCGAGATGTCGAAGCACTCGATACGCTTCGGCAGTTCCGGCAGAGTGAGTACGTCCTGCAATTCTTCCTGAATCTTGCGCGCGTTCGGCTTGAGAACGCGAAAACGCTGATCGTACGATTGCTTCGCGTTGTTGCCGGCGAGGTCGATAAGCGAGCGCTTGTCGCCGCGCTGTGGAACGAGAATGTGGACGCGCGTGGGGCGGGCACTCTTGTCCACCGCTTGCTCGGAGAGCAAATCTTCGAGCTCTTCCCGATCTTCGAAATCGACAGGGACGTAGAGATTGCGCGGAACGTAAGGCTGGCCGATGTAAAGCTGCTTCAGCAGTGCGGAGAAAAACTCGCCGGGATGAAAAACGGCACTGTCATCCTGAGGACCGCGTTCTGTGCGGTCCGAAGGATCTGTGGGCTCCTCGGAGACTCCGGCGCTGCCGGCTGGATGCACTGGCGACCTTTGCTCACCTGGACGGCCGAGAGCGGCTGTCCCCACATGGTCTGCAGTGGGATCTAGAGCCGAGTCGACTCCAAATTCCGGCAGGTCTTCCCAGAAGAACTCGCGGCGGTCGACCATCTTGCCAGCGCGCATGTGGAAAAGATTCACAGCCACCATACCGTTTTCATAGTGATAGCCGAATACGTCGGCGTCGTCGCCTTCGGCGGCGGCGAGGCGCTGACGCTCCTGCAACTGCTCGACGGTTGAGATCAAGTCGCGATACCGGGCTGCGCGCTCGTACTCTTGCGCTGCGGCGGCTTGTTCCATGCGCGCGTGCAACGATCGACTCAAGTCCGTGGGACGTCCTTCCAGAAACAGCTTCACGTCACGCACGGCTTCTTGATAAGCGTCTGACGTGGTCAGGTCCTTCACGCATGGGCCCAGGCAGCGTTTGATGTAGTACTGCAAACACGGGCGCGGATGAAAGCGCGTCAAATCAACCTTGCACGACGGAATCAGAAAATTGCGGTGAATCAGGTCGACGATGCGGTAGGCGAGATTGCCCGGAAAGTAAGGTCCGTAATAACAGCTACCGTCCTTGCGCAATCGCCGCGTCACGTAGACGCGCGGCCAGCGCTCGCCCAACGTCAGCTTCACGTAGGGATAAGTCTTGTCGTCGCGCAGCAGGATATTGAATCGCGGCTTACGTTGCTTGATCAGATTGTTTTCGAGCGCCAGCGCCTCTTTGTTGTTGGCCACAACGATATAGTCGATGTCGACCGCTTCGCGCACCAGCGTTCCGGTCTTGGCGTCTTCCCAGCGGCCTTCGTGGAAATAGCTGGCCACGCGGCTGCGCAGATTCTTCGCCTTGCCCACATAGATGACTTCGCCCTCGGCGTTCTTGTAGAGATACACCCCAGGCTCAGTGGGAATCGTACGGATTTTCTGGAGAAGATCCATTCGTGGGAAAGATCAATTTTAATCGATCGCTCCGCGCTTCCTTCCCCGCTAAGATGTGTTACACTTCTGCCGTATGAGTCATACACTGACAATACGTCTTACAGAAGAGCTCCTGGCCTGGCTGAAGGAAACTTCACGCCAGACCGGCGTGCCCATGGGGAAGCTCGTCCGGGATCAACTCGAAACCGCCAAAGCCAATGGCGGCAAGCAGAAATTCATGCGCCATCTAGGGGCCATTCGCGGCGGCCCTCCGGATCTTTCGTCGCGCAGAGGATTTTCCAAGCGATGAAGGGGATTGCCGACACCGGCTTTATTGTTGCTGCTGGTAGTCGAGAGGATACCTACCATCATTGGGCAGTGAATGTCGCCCGGGAGCTCACCGAGCCTTTGCTAACTTGTGAAGCAGTTCTCGCCGAATCAGCATTCCACCTAGGTTCGACTTCTTATGTGCTGTCCCTGTTGGAAGCAAAAATGTTGCGGGTAGCTTTTGATTTTTCCGAAAACATCGTGCAACTGCAGGAACTTGCAAGGCGCTACGCCGATCGCAAGCCCGACTTGGCCGATTTATGCCTGATTCGCATGAGCGAACTCTACCCCCGCCACACGTTAATTACCGTTGACGAGAGCGATTTCCGAGTCTACCGGCGGAACAAAAGGGAGATCATTCCGCTTCTCTGCCCCCCGCGGGCGAATTAAGTCCACCGTATAAAATTTCCATTCCCAGTGTGGGTTTGCGTGGTTTTCCGGGACTGTGCAGTTTCTGGCGCAGGCATACACGTTTCTGCAAAGCATTGAAAACGTATATACTTATTGATGACGACGCCCATTCGAGAAACTGGCATGTGCCGTGCAAAAGCAGGAGTGAACTTGTAAGCGACAATGAGTCGTCCCCAGGGCATCAAGATTGAAAAAAGTAGAGGCGCGCGGGGCAACCCGCAAAGCGCCAAAAGCGACATAAAAGATCGAACAAGGAGCCTCACCCTATGAACCGCACTTCGTTAATGAATCCCGGGTTAGTGATATGCCTGGCAGCCAGCATGGTGGCCACCGTCGGCTGCGCCAGCAAGAATTATGTGAAGCAGCAGACGACGCCACTGATCAACAAGACCAACGAACTCGACGACCTGACCGCGAAGAACACCAAGGACATCAAGGATGTTGACGCGCGCGCCCAGGCCGGCATTGCAGCCGTCAATGCGAAGACCGCCGATGTGGACCAGAAAGCTCAGGCTGCCGGCCAGACCGCAACCTCCGCCCAGCAGATGGCGGATGCCGCGAACGGCCGCGTAGGCGTGCTGACCAACGAGGTCGCGAACCTCGACAACTATCATGCCGTGGCCGAAACGTCGGTGAAGTTTGGCTTTAACAAAGACAGTCTGTCGCCGACGGCGCAAGCCGGTCTTGATCAACTGGCAGCAGGCATTGCTTCCACAAAGGGCTACATCATTTCGCTGGAAGGCGGAACGGATTCAGTAGGCTCGGCCGACTACAACTACGATTTGAGCCAGCGCCGCGCTAATTCGGTGATCCAGTACCTGGCTTCGAAATACAACGTTCCCGCGCACAAGATCTACGTGATTGGTCTCGGCAAAGATAAGCCCGTGGAGTCGAACAAGACGGCCAACGGCCGCGCCGATAACCGCCGCGTTGATGTGCGCCTGATGACGAATTCCGTGGATGGAAGCGCGCCGGCTTCGACGCCGACGACGACCACGGGACAGAACAATCCGTCATCGATGTAGTTAGAGAAGCTTACCCTCCTCCCCGGAGGACTTCGCCAACAGGCCGCTCAAGCCTCCCCCTGAGCGGCCTGCTTTTTTTGCTTTGAGCTTTTGGCTCTTGGCCTCTGGCCCTCGGTTGAGTAGGATGGCAGCCATGCCTCCAACATCTTTCTCTCGCCGGTCGTTTCTGGCGCTGTCGGCCATGTTGCCTTGGGCCTTGCGCGGAGTTGCCTCGGGCACGAGCGCGTCGAGTGCGATTCCCGTTGGCCTCGAGCTTTATTCCGTCCGCGATGCTCTGAAGCAGGATCCGGAGGGCACGGTGCGGGCAGTTGCGCAGATGGGATATCAGGCCGTGGAGTTCTACGCACCGTACTACGAGTGGACCGACGCCCAAGCCAAACAGATGCGCAAGTTGATGGACGACTTAGGAATCCGCTGTTACTCGACCCATAACAACGCAGATTATTTTGCCGCTGATAAAATCACGCGCGCGCGCGACCTGAACCTGATTCTCGGCTGCAAGTACGTTGTGCTGGCCTGGGTCGATCCGAAAACGACAGATCCGAAAACGGGCCTCGATGGCTGGAAGGCGGTTGCGAACAAGCTGAACGCAGCTGCCGAAACCCTCGAACCCTCTGGCCTGAGGCCGGGATATCACAATCACCAGGCCGAATGGGTGTCGGTGAGCGGGCTGCGTCCGATGGATATTCTTGCCAAAAATACGAAGCCTTCCGTGATGCTTCAGTTGGACGTCGGAACCTGTCTGGAAGGGGGTGCCGACCCAGCGGCATGGATTCGAGCCAACCCGGGCCGGATTCGATCCATCCATTGTAAAGACTGGTCGCCAGACCCCGCTAAAGGCTACAAGGTTCTGTTCGGTGAAGGCGTGACTGACTGGAAAGGAATTTTTCGTGCCGCCGAGAACGGCGGAGGGGTCGAGTATTACCTGGTCGAACAGGAGGGCAGCCGGTTCTCCCAGCTGGAGACCGCAAGCAAATGCCTGCAGGCGTTCCGCGCGACTCATGCTTAGTCGGACGAATGTTTAGTCGGATCGAGCTTACTAGCCTGCGCTTACTCGGCATGGAGGGTAAAATAGTCTTATGCGCAGTTGGCTTTTGATTTTTTTGCTGGCAGGCAGCGTGGAAGTTTGGGGGCAGACTTCCAGTCCCTCTAGTACTTCGCCTACTTCCCCGGCCGATTCCACGCCTTCCAGTTCTGCACCGGCGAATTCGCAGACGCCAGACACCGCCTCGCCTCCCGCTTCCAAGCCAGCGCCACCCGCGCCGAATCTCGCCCCTCCGCGGTCAGATCGCGTGAATGCCGATGAACTGGGCGACGAACCGGGCGAGAGCTCGAGCAAAGATTCCCCAGTCGACCTGAGTCCTCCGCCGGGCGATGCCAAGGCTCATCCCGACAGTTCCGACATCCTGATGGATGAGGCTCCCCCCTCTGGCAGCAGCAATGTGAGCGAGTTTCATCCCTGGAATCCGCATAAGGCAGCGAAGGACATAGAAGTTGGCGACTTCTACTTCAAACGCAAGAACTACCACGCCGCCGAAGACCGCTACCGCGAGGCGTTACTCTACAAAGAAAATGACGCGACCGCCACGTTTCGCCTGGCCGTATGCCTGGAAAAACTGAATCAGCCGGACGAAGCCAGCAAGGAGTACGAGACTTATTTGAAGATCGTGCCGCACGGCCCGGATGCGGAGAAGGCCGAAAAGGCGATCCAACGGTTGAAAGGGACAGCGGTCAACACGAAGGCGGCCCGATAAAATTGAAGCGTTACGGAAATGTCTGGCAGTATCCTTGAGTTGACTCGCTTCGCGCTCAGGTTCGCGTGTTTTGTTTTGCCTTCTTAGTTACCTGCTGTTTCGCCTTCGTGGTCCGTGCCTTTCTCTTGTGGCCGGTTCCCTCGCCATTTCCCACTCGGCTCTGCTTACCCTCGCCCAAAATCAGATTCGAAGGCCACTTCGGCCCTGAGTGGTCCTGACTCTTGGAACGCGCCGCCGAGTCGAGCATGCCGTCGAAGGCGTCCATGCAGGCATGGATGGTCTGAGTTCGCAGCGCGCCTTCGAAGCCGCCCTGGATCAGGAGCATCGCGGTCCCGTGCATCAGAGACCACACCGCCAGCATGAACCGCGTGTGCTTGCGGGGATCTCCTCCCAGACGCTTGGCGACGCGGTCGCGCATGAGGTGGAAAGTCGGCCAGGGCTCCTGCAGCGAAGGCGGCCTGCCTACCCCCTCAAACAGAACTTTGTAGGCGTGCTGGTGGGCGAGGGCAAACTCGATTTGCCCCAGGAAAGCCTCGCGCAGCGTGTGAGTGCGGCTGAGGGCGGCATACAGTTCGGCTCGCGTTTTGTGGCGCAGGGCGCGAAGAATGTCGTCTCGATCGCGGTAGCGCTCATAGACAGTGGGGGTGGTGGTGCCTGCCGCTTTGGCCACGGCGCGCATGGTGAGCGCCCGTTCCCCGCCGCGCGCCCACAATCGCGATGCCGCGTCGAGAATGCGCTGTTCCAGATCAGGATCGGGATGCCGGGGCACAAAAACCTCCACAAATTCGCAAAAATAATTACTTGGACTGCGTATTGTTAACGCTGTATACTATACGTACAGTTAGACCTGATGACCTCGCAGGGTGGGTTCCGCCGGAATCGCGAAAGTTGCAGTCCTCCCAAAATACGGTTCCCGGGACCCGCCTGCGTTGACCCCCAAAGAAAGCTGAGGAGTTGTAAATAATGATGTCCGGTACAAAGAAACAAATTGATATTGCCCGCCTCAAAGCAGACCTCGCAGCCGCCAGTGTGGAATTGTTAAGCGCGCACTGCGCCGCCGACCGGGTTCGCCTCCAGTATTCAACGCAGGACGTTGTGACTTTCGGGGAGCGTCGCGCACTGCGGCGAGCCATCGCCTCGGCCGAGGCTCTGCACAGTTTTTTTTCCCAAATTGAAGCCCAGATCAACCACGAAGAAGGCACGAACGGATAACGCGAACTCACGGCGCAACCGCCATTTTTCCCTACGCAGTGAAACCTGTAGCAGCAAATCTGAAGAATAGCCTTACTTCTCCACTCGAATAAATTCTCCCGTAGAAGCATTGACCGCAACCGTCAGCTTGGCTCCCTCACGGCTGGCTCCATAGATGACGTGCCAGGTCAACTCGTTGGTATTGTGGTTCCAATCGCAAAGGTAAATGACCGGCGTATCGGGCGCTTTTTCCAGAACTTTGTCGCCCCCGTGTTTCTGCGCGGTGGCGAAAGCCTGGTCCGAATCGATCTTCAGGAAGGCCATGTCAAATACCTGGGTCGACGAGTTCGTCGGACTGTAGCTGTCTTCGGTGCCGGGATTGACCCCGCGCTCGGGCGCGCCATTGGCTGCGCTGCCCGACCAGCTGAAAGTTTTCTCCGAGCGCTGGGCCGGCGAAGCAAAGCTGCATCGCCATAGGGCCCACTTGCCATCCTGTCCGTTGCCGTCGCTGCTCGCGGTCGACTCGAGGCGGTAAGGCTTCGCATCCTGGTTCCATCCCCGTGCCGCGATATAAAGCTTCTGAAATGCGGAACGGGCCGTGATGAGTTCGGGGCCTTTTACTTCCGGCTTCGTCTCCGCTGGCTTATCGGAATCCGACGAGCACGCGGTGAGCAGGGCCAGGAGAATGAAGACGATACCCGCGGACAGGCCAACGTACCCTCGTCCATATAAGTTCGCGCGCAAGATGCAGTTTCGATTCCGACTTCCCTGGCTCCGATTCGCGATCGAAGCCGTTCCCGGCATTTCCGCGACAATCGCCGCGAGCTCCTTGCGGGCAAGGCTGGCCGTCTTCATGGCATCCTTCCTGTGATAACGTGGATCAGTTTGGGGTAACGCAGCATTCTAACCGAAACTGCGGAAAAGGTAAGTAACTCTCGTGGATTCCACTCTCCAGAAACTACAGGAAGAGATCGCAGCGGCGGTCGCAGGCTTTTCGGTCGAACAGTTAAGCTGGCATCTGCCCGGAAAGTGGTGTGCCGCCGAGATCCTGGAGCACTTGTATTTAACCTACACCGGAACGGTGAAAGGATTTGAGCGCGTGGCCGCCGCCGGCAAACCGCTGGGCTCAGCGCAAAGCTGGTCGCAGCGTGGAAGGACACTGGTAGTCGTGGGATTCGGCTACTTGCCTCCAGGCCGAGAAGCCCCGCCAGTGACGCGCCCGCGTGGCCTGCCACCGGAGAAGGTCCTGGCCGAGATTGGGCCAAAGATCGCTGAGATGAACGACATCATCGCGCGCTGCGAAGAGAAAATGGGGCCGCGCAGCAGACTTCTGGACCATCTCGTCTTGGGGCCGCTCACCGCAAGCCAATGGCGGAAATTTCACCTGGTGCACGGCCGGCATCACGTGAAGCAACTGCGGCGGCTCAGGCGAGGTGCACTCAGCGGGGCAAACTGAAATGCGGCCTAGATAGTGGTGAATCATGGATACCCAGAATAGAATGCATGCTTCAGTGAAGTGCAGCGAGGACATGGAAAAGCATGTTTGAGGACCTGCTCTACAGCTTGCGAGTGCTTGCGAGGAGTCCCAGCTTCACACTGGTGGCCGTAGTGGGCTTGGCCTTGGGCATTGGTGCGAACAGCGCCATTTTCACCGCAATGAACGCCGTCCTGCTTCGCCCTCTTCCCTATAAGGAAGCCGAGCAGTTGGTTCTCTTGTGGCAACTCAACCCGCACACGGGAGACCACGAAATTAAAGCGAGTGCTCCTGACTACATCGAGTGGAAGGAGCAGAATAGCGTCTTTCAGAATATCGCAGCCTTTAATGCGAACTCTGGCCTTGGGCTGAACCTCAGCGGGGCAGGTCACCCCGAAAGAATTTCTGCGACGTCGGTTACGGGTAACCTCTTTTCAGTTCTGGGCGTGACGCCAGCCTTGGGCCGGTCATTCCTTCCGGACGAGGAGCGCCCAGGCTCCGCTCCGGTTTGCATTCTCAGCGATGGTCTTTGGAGGCGGCGATTTGGTTCCGATTCGAAAATCATCGGGAAGGCAGTCACGCTCAATGACGAGATGTGGACCGTAGTTGGCATCATGCCGGCGGGTTTCCGTTTCCCCCAGAGTGTCGATCCTGTCGATCTATGGGTGCCTGCAATGGTTCGATCGACTGCAAGGACGAAGCGCGCCCACCACTATTTTGGCGTCATCGCACGGCTTAAGCCAGGGCTATCTCTCGATCATGCGCAAGCCGAATTGAACGCACTTGCCCGTCGGATGGAATTGCAATATCCGGAGACCAACGCGGGCCTCGGAATCAGGCTCGTCCCCTTGCACGCACAAATGACGGGGAACATTCGTCCAGCCCTTTTGGTTCTTTTCGGAGCCACCGCTTTTGTTTTGCTCATCGCATGCACAAACCTGGCCAATCTGTTGCTCGTGCGCGCCACGGTGCGTCAGGCGGAAATGTCGTTACGTCTTGCCTTGGGTGCGTCACGGACGCGACTAGTCCGACAACTACTCACCGAGAGCGCGCTGCTCGGACTGTTCGGCGGCATTTTGGGATTAATCCTGGCCTTTGCGGGAACGCGCCTTCTTCTTAATCACAGCCCCAGCAACCTTCCCCGGGCGAATGAGATCGCCGTCGACGGCCGTGTGCTCACATTTACTCTGGGCCTCTCGGTCTTCACAGCCGTTATCTTCGGCGTGGTGCCTGCGCTGCAGGCTTCGAAACCGGATCTAATCAGAACACTCAGAGTGGGCGGCAGCGGGTTCACCATGGGACAGGGCTGGCAGCGCCTCCGGCTCCTGCTGGTAGCTTCCGAGATGGCGCTGGCGTTGGTGTTGCTGATTGGCGCAAGCCTGATGATCAGGAGCTTTTTTCGTCTTCAGGAAGTGAATATCGGGCTCGATCCGCTAAACGTATTAACCATGGATACGACTCTCACCGTGGATAGATATCCGGCGCCCCGCCAGATCGCTTTCTATCGGGATCTTGTAGAACGAATCGGTGCTCTACCGGGGGTCACGTCCGTCGGCGCGGTAGATAATCTTCCTCTGGGCGGGAGTGACGTCCACAGCTTCGGCATTGTGGGGCGCTCTGCTTGGGGTCCGGGCGATGAACCCTCAGGTGAATTCGGCGTTGTAACGCCGCAGTACTTCAACGCAATCGGCATTCCTCTTACGAGAGGTCGTTACTTTACTGCGGGTGACGGCGATGGGGCCCCCAATGTCGCCATCATCAATGACGCGGTTGCCCGCCGTTACTGGCCGCAGGAAGATCCCCTCGGCGAGCAGATCACAATCGACTTCGAACGAGAGCCACGGGAGATCGTGGGTGTGGTAGGAAACGTAAGGCACCTGGGGATTGACCAACAGGAACCGCTGCAGGTGTACATACCACATTCGCAAAGGGGCGGAGCAGCGATGTATTTGGTTGTTCGCACCACTTCGGACCCACTGAACCTGGCGCCATCGGTTCGCGCGGCCGTCGAAGCGGTCGATCACGATCAGCCGGTTTACGATATTCAGACGATGGAACGACGTCTCTCAGATTCCGTATCGCCCAGGCGTTTTAATATGCTTCTCTTAGGAATATTTGCCGCGATCGCACTCCTCCTGGCAGGCGGGGGAACGTATGGTGTCATGTCCTATTACGTTACGCAACAGACTCACGATATCGGCGTTCGCATGGCGATGGGTGCCGACCATGTCAAGATACTCACGCTTGTTGTCGAAAAAGGTCTCGTCATTTTATTCTTCGCATTGACGATTGGTGTGGCCGTGGCGTTTGCGTTTTCACGCGCCATCGCGGGCTTACTCTTCGGCATCAGTGCCCTCGACCTTACCAGCATACTCGGCGCTTCGTTCCTGTTGACAGTGGTAGGGCTTCTGGCCTGCTACATTCCCGCCCGCCGGGCTTCCAGAGTTGACCCTATGGTCGCTTTACGTTACGAGTAGGCTCCCGTCACGCCGGTAACTTTATGGCTCCGCTGGCTTTGCAGTATGATGGGTCGTTCCGCAGCTCATCGTTCATCCTCCCCGCGGTTATCATTTGGAGAGAAACATCATGCGTCGTTTCCCTGCCCTCGGATCGTTACTGCTCTGTTTCCTGTTGACCCTGATGTGGACCGGTTGCTCGCGCGATCCCAACGTTAAGAAGCAGAAGTACCTGGAGAGCGGTCAGCACTATTTCGAGCAGCAGCGCTATCGCGAGGCGGCCATTCAGTTTGGCAACGCTGTGCAATTGGACCCGCAATTTGCCCAAGCCCATTACCAACTCGGGGAATCTCTACTCAAGCTGCAGGACTTGAACCACGCCTTTGGGGAACTCTCCCGCGCTGTCGAACTCGACCCAAACATCTATGCGGCGCAGGCCGACTTGGCCAATCTGCTGGTCTCCTCCCGCCAGCCGGCGGCGCTGAAAGAGGCGAAGATCCACCTCGATCTGCTGCGCGAAAAGCAACCGAACAGTGCGGAAACATATGCGGCCTGGTCGAACTATTATTTCGCAGAAGACAACCTCGCCGCAGCCATGCAGGAGATGCAAAAAGCCATTGACGCGGACCCTGCCCGGTCCGATTCGTACCTGAGCATGGCTGTGCTCCAGATACGCGCCAATCTGCCGGATCAGGCTGAAACCAATTTCAAAAAAGCTGCCGAAGTCGCGCCCAAGGCCCTGAACGCCCAACTGGCTCTCGGAGCCTTCTACCAGTCGCGCAACCGCATCCCCGAAGCCGAACAGCAATTCCGCAAGGCCATCTCGACCGATCCGAAAGATCCCTCGCCCCGTGCCGCGCTGGTCCGCCTGATGATCGCCGAGGGCAAGCGAACCGAAGCCGAGACCCTGCTCAAGGAAACCAAAGCCGCCCTACCCAACAACTCGGAAGGCTACCGCATGCTGGGCGATTTTTATTTCGCCACCGGCGATCTCGACAAAGCCACGGCGGAATACGGTTCGCTGTTCAGTGACCATCCGCGCGACCTGCAGGTCAAGAAAAATTACATTCAGTTGCTGATCCTGAAAAATCGCCTCGACGAAGCCGCCAAGCTGAACGACCCAATTCTGAAGACGAGCCCGCGGGATATTGACGCCCTCGTGTATCGCGGCCAGATTCTGTTGCGCCAGGGCAATGCCAGCGGCGCGATCGACCCTCTGCAAGATGCGCTGCGCAATGATCCCAACAACGCAGTTGCGCACTACCAACTGGGAATTGCCTTTGACCAGCAGCACGACGACGAACGCGCAGAAGCGGAATGGCACGAAGCCGTGCGCCTGAAACCCGACATGACCGAGGCGCAACAGGCTCTGGCCCGAGTACAGTTGCGCCGCGGCGACACCGAGGGATTGCTTCAGACCGCGCAGCAACTCATCAACGCGCAGCCTCCCGGGGCCGACGGATTCCTGCTGCGATCCGTCGTCGAAGTCAGCCGCCAGCGATTTACCGACGCAGAAGCAGATTTGCGCAAAGCCATGGAACTGGCTCCGGCGAGTCCGGCCCCGTACGTTCAGATGGGCGCGATGCGTCTGGCGCAGAAGCAGTTTGGCGAAGCGGAAAAGCTCTATCAGCAAGCTCTCGAGAAAGATCCTTCGTCCGCAGATGCACTGCGCGGCCTCATGGCTGCCTACATTCAGGACAAGCAGGTCGACAAAGCGCTCGCGGCCGCCAACGAACAGATCGCGAAATCTCCCAACAACAGCAGCTTCTACGATCTTCTCGGCACGGTTCTATTCGAATCCAAGAAAGACACAAAAGGCGCCGAGGCTGCCCTGCGCAAAGCCGTCGAACTCGACAAGAACAACAGCAACGCTCTGGTAAAACTCGGCAAGGTGCAGATTGCCGAAGGCGCAGCCGACCAGGCCCTCGCCACCTACCAGCAATCCATCAAAGACAATCCGCGCGAGGTCACTTTCTATATTCTTGCTGGAGAACTCTACGAGGCGAAGAATCAGTGGGACGACGCCAAGGCGATGTACCAGCAGGCGTTGAATGTTCAGTCGGATAACCCCACTGCCTCGAACAATCTCGCTTACCTGATTTTGCAACAGGGCGGCAACGTGGATCTCGCGCTCGCCATGGCGCAGACCGCTCGCCGCGGCATTCCCGATTCTGCCAACTTTGCCGACACGTTGGGATGGGCTTACTACCAGA
>JBEKRY010000098.1:0-23317 GCA_049517555.1 Candidatus Sulfotelmatobacter sp.
GCCGTGTTTAAGTGAAACAAACCCCGGACATAGGCGAGCCCGGCGAGGGCGAGGCTGGCCAAAATCAAGGGATTCCAATTCCATCCGAGTTGGCTGAAGTGGCTGGTCTGAGCCGCCATAGGTGCTGTGAGCAGTCCGAACGCCATAGAGTTGCCGAGGAGCATGGCCAAGCGGGTGCGTTTCACTCGCCGCATAGTGGTAGCAGAAAGAGTGCTGCAGTCCCAAATACCAGCGCGACCAGGAATAGGAAGCTGGTCAGGATGCCGCACATCGCCATGAATCGAGTGCGACCATCGCCGCTCTCCAACAGATGGTGAGCCGAGCCTGGGCGTTCTTCGCGCGTCAGCCGCCAGCTTCGCCATGCAACCAGTCCGCCGACAATCGCAAGCACGATGCCAGCCACACTGATCGCAAGCAGAATCGACCATAGGCCGCTCCACAGGGGTGCCGCGAGAAGCTTGTTGCGTGGATAGCAGGCGTGGCCCGAGAGCGCGACGCTGAACAGAAGTTGAGTATCCCAGGCCACGGGAGCGGCAGCTATACCGAACAATAATGCGGCGAGCCCGACACGGGCGCGATGCGGTGCTGGATGGCTAACGTTAATCGGAGGCAAGGCTTGTGTGGTCATTGTTGCGTCATTGTCTCGTCATTGGCATCATCCCAAACGAGGCGTGATATAGAAAGTGAAGAAAACTGCCAGCCATACAATGGTGACGAAGTGCCAGTACATCACCCCGATCGACGCTGCGGAATGACGATCGGCGGTGAAATAGCCGAACGCGGTCCACAGCAACAAGACGGCCAGCATCAGCAGGCCTACGATGACGTGCAGCATGTGAAATCCGGTGATGGTGAAGTACAACGAGCTGTAGACGTTAGTGTGCAGCTTGAAAGGCTCGCCGCTCCACTCAAAACTCTGCATGGCAAGGAACGCGATGCCGAGCACCAGGGCGGCAGCGAGTCCAATCATCAACTGGCCGGGCTTGCCACGTTTGATACCGCGCTCTCCCCACCACATGACAACGCTGCCGGCGATCAGGATCAGCGTGCCGGGAACTGCGATGCGCAGGTGCGGAGCGCCGGAAGGCGGCCACGCCCCAACGGCGTGCGAGGCCAGGTAGAAATAGCTGAACAGCAGATAAGCGAAGAGTGTTGCCTCGGTGGCAATCAATGTCAGCATGCCCAGCCATCCGGACGCGAGATGGCCTTTGCTGCCGACCGGGAGCTGGCGACCGGGAATGGCGATCCCGGTCGCCGCCTGTTCGGTCGCGGTTCGCTCGGTCCACGCTCGTTCAATCATGACCCGTCTCGATTTGCATCAGCGACTGTTCCGGCCACAGCCAGCCAATGCTCGTAAGTACTGTTACGACTGCGGCAATCCCGAACCCCCAGCGCGAGTGCAGCAGCAGAGCGACGAACGCCGCCGTCATCGCCAGCGCCAGCAGCACCGGCGCATACGAATCGCCCGGCATTTTCAGGATTACATCAGGCTCCGCGTCAAGCAGGGTTGTGCCGATGGTTTCGCGGCCTCGGTCGAGAAGCATTCCCGCGCCCACCGAACTGCGCTCTGGCCCCTCGTCCATGCGATCCTCCCACAGCGGGTAGCGGCTGGCGACGATGGGTATCACCGCAAAGTTGTAGGCCGGTGGCGGCGATGAGGTGGACCATTCGAGGGAAGCCGCGTCCCAGGGATTGGCCGAGGCCGGCTCGCCACGTCTGAGACTCAGGAAAATGTTGATGAAAAACAGCAGGATGCCGGTGGCGAACACGAAGGCGCCGATTGTGACTATGAGATTCGTGGTGCCCCAGCCGAGTCCGCTCGCGTAGGTATAGATTCGCCGCGGCATGCCTAACAGCCCGAGGATATGCATCGGAAAGAAGGCGACGTTGAAGCCGGTGAACATAACCCAGAAGCTCCACTTGCCAAGCGCTTCGTTCATCAGCCGTCCGGTGACCTTGGGGAACCAATAGTAGACGCCGCCGACGACGGGAAACACATTGATGCCAATGATCACGTAGTGCAGATGCGCCACCACGAAATAGGTGCGAGTGAGTTGCCAGTCCAATGGCACGGCAGCCGTCATGAATCCAGAGACGCCGCCGATGACGAACAACAGAACGAAGCCGGCAAAATAAAGGAAGGCGGCCGTGAATACCGGTCGCCCGGTCCAGATGGTCGCAAGCCATGCGAACACCGCGACCGCACTGGGAATCACGATGACCATGCTCGCCGCGCCGAAAAACGATAACGACAGGATCGGCAAGCCGCTGGCAAACATGTGATGCACCCAAACACCGAAACCGAGCACCATGGTGGTGACGGTTGCGAGCGCGACGGCAGTGTAGCCAACCAGCGGCCGCCGGCAAAACGTCGGCAGCGCATCCGAAACGATGCCCATCGCGGGCAGCACGATGGCATACACCCAGGGATGGCCGAACATCCAGAACAGGTGCTGCCAGAGCAGAGGTTGACCGCCCGCGGTGCTATCGAAGAAATGCGTACCAACCTGACGATCCATCCACAACATAAAGAAGGCAAGACTCACAGCGGGCACGGCAAACAGATTGCCGACTGATGCCGTTAGAGTTCCCCAGACCAGGATCGGCACGCGGTTGATCGACATGCCGGGCGCGCGCGTGTGTGCCAGAGTGACGATGAAATTCATCGAGCCGACCGTAGTCGAGATGCCGAGCAACACCATCCCCAGTGCATACACGTCGATGTTCGGCCCCGGGTTATAGGCCAGCGATGCGTAGGGCACGTAGTTAAACCAGCCGTCGTCGGGTCCCTTGCCGACCACAAAGCTGCTGTACAAAAAAATGCCTGCGAACAGAAACACCCAGTAAGAGAGGGCGTTCAATCGCGGGAAAGCCATATCGCGCGAGCCCAGCAGCAGCGGCCAGAGATAATTGCTGAAACCGGAGAGCACCGGCAGCGCGTACAAGAAAATCATGGTTACGCCGTGCATGGTGAATAACTGGCTGTATTGCTCCGGCGTCAGCAGGGTCTGGTTGGGCCGGGCAAGTTGCACGCGCATCACCAGGGCTTCCAGACCGCCAATGATCAGAAAAATGAACGCGGTGACCACATAGCGTTTACCGATTTCTTTGTGGTCGACCGTGGCGAGCCAGCCGCCAACTCCAGGGCTGCCTTCCCAGCTTTGTCGCAGCATCGCCGAACTCGGTGAGTCGTCCGTCGCACGTGCGATGATCGGAGCGCGATCAGTTTCGATAACAGCCATAATCCACTCCTCTAGTGCAACGTGTTCAAGTAGGACGTCACGGCCGCCAGCTCCGGTCCGGATAAGATTTGAGCTGGCATGCGCGTGCCGGGTTTTACAGACTCCGGGTTCGCGATCCAGCTCGCAAGATTTCCGGGTGTATTCGCCAGCAGCCCCGCGGCGATCGTGCTGCGAGTCATTAAGTGCGAAAGATCGGGCCCCAGGATTCCGGCAGGATTCATGCCGCGAATGGTGTGGCAAGCGGCGCAGTGCGTTTGAAAAATCCGCTCGCCGCGACGATTCTCTTCCGTGGTCGGCATGATCGTCTCTGTGAGTTGGAGATCTTGCCACGCCGCAAAATCCTGGGGAGTGTCTGCCACAATGAACAGAGCCATGTGTGCATGCTGCCGTCCGCAGTACGCGGCGCACTGTCCCCGATAAGTGCCCGGCTGGTCAGCCTGCAACCACATGACATTGGTCTGACCCGGAATTACATCCATCTTCCCCGCGAGTTGAGGAATCCAGAACGAGTGGATGACATCGGCGCTGGCGAGTTCAAAGCGAACCGGCTGGCCCACTGGAATGTGAATCTCGTTAGCCGTCGTGAAAATGTTAGAGGGCTTCGCGTTCAAGTAACGAAGACTCCACCACCATTGCGAAGCTGTGACCTGCACCGTCAGCCCGGGAGCACTCGGCAGCCTGGTCACTTCGGCCGTAACGAGCAGCGTCCATGCCATGCAGCCGACGAGAACGAACGCTGAAATGCCGCCGCCAACATAGATCCAAGCCATACCGCCGGCGTCGCGGCGCACGGCTAGCTGATGAGGATCTGCAGCCGAAGACGCCACGCGCTTGCGCAAGACACCGCCGAGCAGGAGTATACCGATGATGACGATGACGAGGAGCGAGATGATGCCCAGACCCCATCCGAGCCGTGTGATCGGATCGACCGCCGGTCCAAATGTGTGCGGATAGGCCATCGGCGGTTCCACGCGAACCGCCAGCAACATCGGCAACTTATTGAACAGAAGCGCAAGCGGTGGGTTCATGGCTTCGGTTCACCGGCTTTCGCTGGAGTTGGTGAACTCGATGGCGTCTGGGCCTTCGCGGGAATTGGTGTCGGGAAGATCGGCGTCGTGGGCGCGAACTGTGCATCGGCCTGCGCCTCGGGGGCGACTTGTTCGCCCGATTGGTCGCCTTGTCGCGCATGCTCGTAATCGCTGATCGACACGGTTCCGCCCAGAGACTGGATATAGGCAACCAGTTTCCAGATTTCGTCCGGCGGCAGCGCGGCACCCCACGCCGGCATACCCTGCGGCCGTCCATCTCGAATCGTTTCGTAAATCTGGATCGGAAGACCGCCGTAGCGCCATTCCGTATCGGTCAGGTCAGGCCCCATGTTGCCTTTGCCGTTGTAGGCATGGCAACCGGCGCAGTTCATCCTTATATAGAGTTGTTTACCTTGCTGAATCGCTTGCAGATTGTCGTGATAAGGATTGTCGATCGACAACGCGGTTACGACACGAGCCGGTTCTCCGGCGACCTGGCCCAACGGGACGGCGCCAATGAGGTTATCGGAAGGAAAGTTGACCGGCCGAGTCGTCGTACTGCCGCCCTGGGAATGTTTACACCCGCCCAAGGCGGACAGCAGCGCAAGCGCTGCTATGCCTATTGCACTGTGAATTGCCCGCAGGTTCATAAAGCCTCAACATTCGTGCAAACATCGGGGTTCGTGCAACTCAACGCTCGTTGAGCCTTAATGCTGCGTGCCATTGCCGGTTTCCGGCCGCGTCGTAGAGACGTTGTCCTTGCTGGTCATCTGGCCGGGGCCGCTGCTCATCGAGTCGCCATCGATCGAAAACACATAAAGCGTATTCCCACCCGCCGGAAAATCGTACGGCCGGAGCGCAATAACATCGGCGCGCACGGTTGCCGCACCCCCAACGCCGGCGGAAATTGCGATGTACTGCCGGTGGTCTAAGCCCAGGTACGTAATCGGTTGACCGATGATTCCGGAACCGAGCTTCTGCGACCACAGCACCTTGCCGCTGCGCGCATCCACCGCGCGGAACCAGCCATCCGTTGTGCCGTAGAACACCACATCGCCCGCCGTTGCCAACACGCCGCTCATGGTCATGTAAATTTCTTTGATCCCCCAAACCTTCTTGCCGGTTACCGGATTCCACGCGATGAACTCGCCAAGGTTCCCGCCTGGCGCAGGATAGCGATTCATGTCCATCCCGTCGAATGGCGAGCTGGGGATGTAGCTGGCCTCGTTGTCGGTGACATCCATGCAGATGTTGAAGATATCGGCATACACCAGACCGGTGCGCGGCGAGGCTGCGGATGGCTGCCAATCTTTGCCGCCAATGTCGGGTGGGCACACATTGACGAGCTTGACGTTCGGATGTGGTTCCTTGTCCGGATCGACAATCGGCATCCCGGTTTTCATGTCGAAACCGGTCGACCAGTTCTGGTAGGCGAAGGGTGCGGCTTGCAGCACTTCGCCAGTGACTCGATCAATGGTGTAGCCGTAGGCGTTGCGGTCGAGGTGGACGAGCACCTTGCGTACCTGGCCGTTGATCGGCAGGTCCATCAGGATGTCTTCGTTGACGGCGTCGTAATCCCAGCGATCGTGGGGCGTGGTTTGGTACGCCCAGCGCGCCATGCCGGTATCCACGTCGCGCGCGAAGATCGTGCTGGTCCACAGGTTATCGCCGGGGCGCTGGTCGGGAACGCGCGGCGACGGATTGCTGGTACCGTAATAGATCAGTTTCAATTCCGGGTCGTAGGAAATCCAACCCCACACCGAACCGGCGCCGTGCTTCCACATGTCCGCAGGCCAGGTGCTCGTGCCGAGATCCTTGCCCTTCATCCGTTCATAGAAAGGCTTGAAGTCATCGCCAATGCGAACCTGCTGATCCGATCCGGTGCTGTAGGCGCGCCACAGTTCTTTGCCGCTGTCGACGTCAAGCGCGGCGATCCAGCCCCACACGCCCATTTCTCCGCCACTGTCGCCGACTAGCACCTTGTTCCCGACCACAAAGGGCGCCATGGTCATGGTTTCGCCGGTTTCCACATTGCCCATCTTTGTGCGCCACACCTCCTTGCCTGTCTTGGCGTCGACCGCAACGGTGTGGTCGTCAAGCAGGTTGTAAATGAGCTTGCCATTAGCGTAGGCCACGCCGCGTGTGACCGTGTCGCAGCAAGCCTTGCCTTTGGCCATCGGCGCGGGGTTGGGCTTGAAGGTCCACTTGATCGGTTCTCCCGCTCGGGTCAGGTCGAGGGCGTAGAGGATGTCTGGGAACGGAGTCACCACATACATGGTGTTGTCCACCACCAGCGGCGCGGCTTCATGACCGTTCAGGGTGCCGTCAGAGAAGGTCCAAGCCACGCGCAGTCTGCTGACGTTACTGGTATTGATCTGGTCGAGCGTGCTGTAGCGGGTATTGGCGTAATCGCGCGCCTGACTGCGCCACTCGCCGGGTGGATCATTGGGTGCGGGATTTAGCGTGGCGCCAGTAAGGCTGCCGCTGCCGGGGTCATAGGCGTGACTATCCTGCACTGGTGTCGACGGGCGACTGCAGGAGCTGCTTGCAGCAATCAACAACGCGAGGCAGGCGAATTTTAGATAGCGCGCATTCTCATGAGCGCGCAGAAATCTAACGACCCGATCCCACATTTGGCGGAAGTGTACAAAATCGCGCAATCCTCAGACTGTTCAAAATTGCTCACTTTTTAAATTGACTGTCGCGCTCAGGATTGGGCGAGCACGTCGCACGGAAGAAATATGTTTTTCTTTAGAACTCGACCTTGGTTCTGAATCCGAAAACGACCGCGCGCTGCGCGCCTCCTCCCACATTCGCGTAGTACTGAATCACCGGCTGCACGATGATCATGGGTAGAACATTCAGCAACGTGTTGAACTCCACGCCGTGTTCGGTCTGCCACGCTGGCGCGCCGGATGGGAGAAACTGTGGGCTCAAACTGTTTTGCACATAGCCTAGCGACATCGTGTTGTGAATCTTCAGTGGCAGCGGTTCGTTGAAGCGCAACCCCGCTGCGAACATCGTATAGTCCGAATTGATGCTCCGAGGACTCCAGTCATACGACAACGTTGCATCCACTTTCGGGTCCGGGCGCCACACTGCTTGACTGGCGATCCAGTACAGGAGGTAGTTTGTCGACCGTGGTGTCGCACTCATCGGCACAGAGAACTTCCCAGGGTTGTAAGAAGCGCCGAACTGGTAGAGGCCCGAGTATCCCTTTCGGGTTGTCGCGTTGTCAGTGGGAACCATGGAGGATGCCTTCTTGCCAGGAGTGAATCCAATTTCCGAAACACTCACCGGAGGGCCATGGAAATATGGAACCAGGCCAGTTGGATTGTTTGAGAAAGGCAAGCGGTCCTGGGCCAAAACCATCGATTTCACGTAGACGTCGTGGATCGGTACAACGTGGATTTCCAGCGCCGGCGTGGAAGGAGGATCGAATGTTTCAAAGGTATTGGATAAATTGTCCAATGGACCGCCGATGGGCTCAGCTACAAAAGACTTCCCGAAGTTTTGGTCCCCGTACGAATCTTGACCCGCGAACTGGCCCGCTCGAATAGCGATCCGGTTCTTCAGCCAACTCTTCTGGAACCACCAGGAATCGAGGCGAAATGTATTCATGCTGGCGATCGAGCTGGGATTGGCGACGAGGCCCAGATACGAGCCGAGATTGTTGCCGGTCTGCCAAACAGCGGTCGCGTGGAAAGACCAGCCCTGCTGATGGACTAACTTGCCCAAATCGATGTCCACGGTCCCCCGGACGCGGTTATAACTCGCAAATCGCTCGTTCTGCTGGCTCTTGATGTTCCAAAGGGAATCGCTGATAGAGTGCAAATCGAGTTTCACTCCACGCTCTAACAGACGCGTTCGTACTCCTCCCCACTCTCCGAAGAGGTAGCCCTTGGTATTCTCCGCCGTTTCGTGAGCGTCTGCACCGGCAAGCGTTTCCTCTTGCAAGATCTGCGAATAAACCGGGACCGCGCATAGACACAGACAAAGACTGGCACACCACAGAAACGTAAACCTCAGACGTCTCCCATACATGCGGAACCTTCCTGTGGCCCGTGATCGCGGATCCGGGAGTTTCGAATTGAATCCAAACCCACCCGATCTTGAGGATTATTGAACCTGAAGACTGTGCAATATTGAACAGAAGCGCTTTTTCCTGCTGCGCAACCCACCTCAGAATCTTCTGCCGTTGATTTGCATTTCGTATGGAGACAAACAAATGTTGAGAGCCTTTTCACCGTGACCCGCCCCGCGATGAGACATCAGGGAACCGCAATCTTGGCCCGCGCCATCGTCGGCCTAGCCTGACGGGCCAACAACATGCCGACGGAAAGCGCAGCTTAGATTGAAAGCCGTGTTTACGAAGCCGACGTGAGAGAACACCTGAGGAAAATTGCCTAGCAGGCGTTTTGCGACGGGATCATATTCTTCGGAAAGGAGCCCGACATCGTTACGAATATCCAGTGGGCGGTCAAATATACGGATTGCATCTTCATGACGGGCTTGTTATTGGAACAGATAGTTTCTTGCGAGCACTGTCTCCGATTGCTCAGTCAGCGAAAGGTTCAAAGCGTCAGAATCCTATTTAGGAGCACAAAAGTATGTCCAAAGAAGCAAAACAACCCGACAAGAGCGACACGAAGGTCGAAGTCTCTCCGCAGGGAGCGCTGCCAGTCTTAAGCATACCCGGCGGCACTCAAACGGACTCGGAGCTCGCCGACAAGCATCGAAAAGACGCGAAGGTCGAAGTCTCTCCAGAGGGAGCACTCCCAGTGATAAGCGTCCCGGGCGGTTCGCGATTGTAGATCCGGCTTATCGCCATTTTTTTGAACGTTCCTGATGCGTCGCATCAAGTGACACCTCCCGAAAGGTCGTCTCCTGGAGCGTGCGTAGCATCCTCTATGCCCGCTTTCACAATGCCACCGGATGCTTTCCCGCTCGCATGTACGCTTCAATCTGTTCAAGAGTTTTGCCCTTGGTTTCCGGAACCAGGAAAAACGCAAAGAGCCATGCCCCGATGCTGACAGCCCCATACAACCAGAAGGTCGCAGCTTTACCCATGACGCGTGTGAGCGTCAAAAACGATACTGCCACGATCAGATTGGCGCTCCAATTGGCGGCCGTCCCGATGCTCATGGCCCGACCGCGGATACGCAACGGGTAAATCTCCGAAAGTATTAGCCAGAAAACTGGCCCTAGTCCCACAGCGAACGAGCCGACATACACCATGAGACTGGCGACCGCGATCCATCCCAGGCTTCCGGACAATTGCGGCATCGCAAACGCCAGCCCTAAAACGACCAAACTAATTGCCATTCCCGCCAGGCTGGCCAACAAAAGCGGCCGCCGCCCGACCCGGTCGATTAGTTCCATGGCCACGATTGTCAAAGCGACGTTGACGACTCCGACTCCGACGCTGGCCAGAATCGCCACCGACGCAGAAGACAAGCCGGCGAATTTGAAAATAGTCGGAGCGTAATAGATGACGGTGTTGATGCCGGTGATTTGCTGCGCGATGGCTAGTCCAACGCCCACGATCATTGCCGATCGCAACAGCGGGCTGAACAGTTCGGACCAGTGACCCTTCTGCTGCGCCGCGCTATGTTGAATGTCGCTGAGTTCGCTCTCCACCTGGTCCGGGGGGCGAATCCGATTCAACACGGCCCGGGCTTGGTCCACGTGACCGCGGCTGACAAGCCATCGCGGGCTGTTGGGAATAAAGATCAGTCCAACTCCGAATGCGGCCGCCGGAATGAGAGCCATCGCAAACATCCAGCGCCACGCCTGGGACCCGGCAAATGCGTAGTCGATAAGGTAAGAGATGACGATGCCGCTGGTGAGAGCGACTTGATTGATCGAAACCAGCTTTCCGCGGATATCGACCGGGCCAATCTCAGAAATGTAAAGTGGTGCGACGAACGAAGCGATGCCGATCGCGCCGCCGGCAACGATTCGGGCGGCAATTAGCCATTCGGTACCCGGCGCCAGAGCGGCCCCGATGGCGCCCACACCGAAAACCACCGCGGTGATAATCAATAGTCTCCGGCGTCCAATACGGTCGGCCAAAACTCCTCCGACCGCTGCGCCGACGAGCGATCCCAGCAGAACCGAGCTGACGACGATCTCCTCCATGCTCGGGGATAGGCGGAAATCGCTCTTGATGAATAGGATGGCTCCGGAAATGACACCGATGTCATAACCAAAAAGCATGCCGCCGAGAGCTGAGATTCCAGCAGCGAGATATACTAAACGTTTTCCTCCAGCCTTAGCCTTGTTATTCATCGTGATGACGGGCAACGTGACGCGTGTAAGCAATATTCGTTGGAAGGGACTGACCGGCACCTAATTTGTTGACGGTATAGTTCTGGTAATCGACCGTCAGTGTCTCCTTGCCGAATATTCTGATGGCTGAAACCGCCTCTTCTCTCGAAAGAAGCCAGAACCCGTCAATCTTCTGATAGTCCCGCACAAAATCTACTTGCTTGACCCAAAACGACGGGCTTTTGGCGAGATGGCCCGTGATCTTCACGATCGCAGAGTCCTGGTTGTCGATCCAGATCTTTCCTTCGAAGAGATCCATCTCCTTGCGCTTCGGAACAGCGTGGACCACCGAGCAGTGAGAGTTACCGATTCGATCCGTGCCAACTACATCGAAGGCATAGTTTTCCGGAGTGATCAGGCTGTCTGGGTCTTTGTTGACTCGTATCCTCTTCTCTTCAACCTTCATCAGGCGCTGAAATACACGGTGGCGCACGAATCCCGAACCTTTTCCCGAGGTGGTTGTGAATGTTTCTGTTGCCGGCGCCCTGTATTCCACGACTACCGCTTCTTCGGCCACGATTTTATCTTCGCTGTTCTCCAGCTTGTAGGTGCGAACTCCAGAGAGCCGAATTAGACGAGTTTCTTGCCAACGGTGACGCGCGTTCAACCTGCGAAAAAGGTCTTCAGTTGTATTGTTTTGCTCTCGAACGGACGAGTTAGGCAGCACTGCAGCCACAGGCAGCTTACAAAGGTTCTCGCGCGGATATGACGGAAGGGTCGCGACCGACATCGCCCCCAACAAGGACATGCCAAGGAACTGTCCTACGAACCCAACTGCAGATCTCATTCCTCCACCTGCTTCATGCGGAAGAACTGGTCCACATCCCGATTCACTTCATCACCCACATTGTTCGCCCGGCCTCAATCCATCACGACAAGGTATGTATGGGGACGAACGCTCCCTTATACCAATTAAGACGATCAGAGCGACGTAGCAATTTCTAGCATGTGTCCGCTATCGAACTCACGGAGAGTGAGGCGCGGACATTGCAGGCTCCCCCGAAGTTATAGTCCGGTCGGAAGGGGATCAAACACAGGATCAGGACGCCATGAGACCGGCAACTTCCGGCCCTGGATTCTGTGTGCGGTTCTTCAAACCGCACTCCGCCGTCCGCTCAGTAGGTTGATGACCAGAACCACCACCGCCACAACCAGAAGCAAGTGGATCAGGGCTCCGCCGATATGCAAACTGAAGCCGAGCAACCACAAAATCAGAAGAACAACGAAAATCGTCCAAAGCATGTTAATCCCCCGTTCTGCACCAAGCGAACAATTCAGACTTTAGCAAATCGAAATTAAAACGGTCTGAGCAATAATGCTCATACCTGCCGCACCCGGAACTAGAGACAAAGTGTCGCGCGGACGTCTACTCCATCTTGTTCAGGGCGAATCCTTTCTGAACTCGGCCCGTAATCGGCGGCAAATCTGGAACAGTTTCTTGTCGATTCTGTTATGCCAACGAACTAAACAAAATGCGAATGTGTCTCGAAGTGAACAGATATCCATCTTCGTCCCTTTTACGATTCTGCCGAGGAAGTAGGCGAGGTCAACCAGCTTCCTCTGAGGAGTGAGGTAGAGACATGGAAACCACAAGAGAGACGAGAGTGGTCAGCTACACAGACATAGTTCCGGCGAAGAAGACGCTGATAGGCAGTCAAGTCGTCAACGCACACAATCAGGACCTCGGAACAATCGAAGACCTCGTAATCGACGCTGCAGCGGGTCGGATCGCTTACGCGGTCTTATCCTTTGGTGGCTTTCTTGGGATGGGTGACAAGTACTTCGCCATTCCATGGAACGCCTTCCACTTCAATTTGGCGGAAAAGCGCGTCGTCCTGAACCTGGACAAGAAACAACTGGAGAATGCTCCGGGCTTCGACAAGGACAACTGGCCGAACCTGGCTGATTCGACATGGGGAACCAGCATTTATAAGCACTATGGTTACGCCCCGTACTGGGAAGACGTGTCCGGCAAGAAAAGCACGGCTACCAAGACCGCCGCTTAAAACAAAAGAGCGGGCCGCCTGGGCTTAACCGGACGGCCCATTTTCATCAGCGTGTTCGTCCTTACAGTTTCAGCAATCTGTTAAAAAGAACGATAACGCTGTAAGGCAAGCCGCGATTCAGCGCCGGCGTTGACGCTCAAAGTCAGCTCGACGTTTGTCGGAGTGACGGCTCGATGGCAATCGAGCTACCCTGACGCCTAACCTAATACTTCTCTCAATACTGGTGAGTTTAGTGGTTGCGTGCTCTGTGTTCCGGAGAGCATTGGCGTTAGTTCTTGGCCATGGTGCTTTGCAGGTGTTCAGCCAGCCTCAGGTGCTCGGCGATGACCTGTTCTCCGTCCGTGGCGGCGCTCTTGACGGCGGCATCCTGACCGTGGGCCTCCTCCGTCTTGTACAATTGCACGGCCTCGCGATGGCCCTCCACCATAGCGCGAATATACGTATCGTCAAATTCGGCTCCGGACACTCCCTCGAGTTTCGTCAGCAGCGCCTGATCGTCCGAGGCAAGCTCGGTGGGCAAGGCTACTCCGATTTTCTCCGCAACTGGCTTGATCTCCTTTTCCAGTCGGGTGTGGTCGACGACCGTTCTCTCGCCGAATTTCCTGACGCCTTCGCTAGCGCCCTTTTTCGCGGCGAGTTGTCCGATTTGCATCTCTCCGAGATTGACTTCCATCGCCGTCTTCACAAAAGTCTTGTCTTGCTGGGATTGTGCGAATGCAGTGGAGCCAAGAAGCAGCGCCGCCACCGATACGCTGAGGATGTGCATGCCAATTCGCCGGGGAAGCATAGGGGAAACTCCTTGTATAGACATGATCAACAACTCTAGGCAGCAAGAGAATGCCTGTCTGTTCAAAATTGACCGTTCTTCATTAAGATGCCGACGCCTGTGAGATCTGGAGCGCATCCCCAATGACGAGGCAGACTTACAAGTGAAGACATCCGCGCCGGGTCGTGAACGTTTATCATTCCCAACCCCGAACCGGTTACTTCTTACAGTTGGCTGTCGACATTCGTTGATCTTCTTCGAGGCTTCTGGCATCCTCCTTACGGATGAGTCTCTCGGAGGGAGGTCCGGAAATGTGCCACGCTGCTGGTGCAGCGCTCCTCATTGCAGGGGTCGTTTGTGTTTCGGCATCACAAACGCCAAAGCCGGTCTCAAGTTACATACTTAAAAGTTGGCAGAATCAACCGGGCAAGGCGGATCAAACAGATCAGAAGCTCGTTCACGAAGGCAGTCTCATGGCTTGCACCAAGGTCGAGCCCAAGAAGGACGGCAGCGAGTGTTTATTGAAATACGAAAACGATGGCAAGATGTACCTTCAATTCAACCAAACCATCACCGCGACCAGTACCGACAAAGTGCGTCTCACCTGCGTGACCAAAGATCCTACTGAGCCAGTGCGATGTGAGGCGACAATAACCGTGATCAAATAGCGCAAGGCTGGTCCTTCACGATCGGCGCTGCAGCAGCCAGGAAAAAGTCTCCACTTGAAGAGGAGGGCCTTGCCTTTCATATCCACATTCAGAACAGCCATCTCCCAGTAACCGGCGCCACCTCTGCCTACTTAACATCAAGCCTGCCTCCTTCTCGTTTGATCCACCTATTCATGTGACGAGCCGTTAGACTCCTCGCAATCTCGATCATTGAACGAAGCACACCCAAGAAGGTCGTGAAAATCGCGCACTCTCTGCTGCTCACGGGAAAGTGGGGTTCATTCTTTCGTAGTCCTGCAATATTCGCTTGTGGCTACGGCTATGCTGGCTGGTTTAGTGTTCAGATAAACCCGATCAGGCTGTAGTTCACGCTTCACGATGTGAAAGTGTGCAGTATTGAACAGTCGCGGCGTGGTGAATTGCTCTAGGATGGCTTACTTTCTGGAGAGATATCGATGAAACAGCATTGGGAATCAACCAAGCTCTACCATAGGTTTTTCATTTCGGCCGTAGAATGACTCGCGCTCGCAGCCTTGTGACGGCGGATTTCTAGAAGCCGGTGGTTTCCACTCAATTAGGTCCGGCGCTTCGCTGGGGGGCTCTCGGGGCCAGTCAAGAAAGCGTCGTTACCGGTCAACCAAAACGGCGGTAGAATCGTCTGGCTTTAGAGGGGTTTACACACGTCGCTTCTCCGGCCCATCTCGAAAAGCAGCCGCGGATTGGTTTCGTACCGCGTCCTAATCATGTGCATTGCCGCGCTGAGCCTCTTGTCAGTGCGCATCGCTCCGCCAGGTCTCCCTCACATTTCCACTGGTTTAGCGGTCAACCCGCCGGCGGACCATGATCATAGACTGTGTTTTGATCATGAGGATTCCCAGCGGGCGACTACCCCGGGCATCGCGCTGAATGCGCCGCCACCAGTCGGCTCGCTTCACCCGACCCACAGTGTTGAGCCCTCCTTCGAAATCGTGAAAGAGGGTAGGCATTACAACCGTCCTCCTCCGATCCGCTAACCCTCCTGGTTCGGCCCCTAGTGCCACAGCCAGTTTGCACCTTCGCTTGCTACAGCGGGTGTCATTGCAATAACGCCTGACAGTGAACAGCGGTATTCCCTACAGAAGTCGAGTTTCGGAGGAAACACACCATGGCTGAAACGCACCGCAAGAACTGGAGAGATTTGTGTAGCGCCGCCCTGGAAGCAAAAGATGCCGATGAGTTGTTGAAGATCGTTCAGGAGCTCAACCGAGTCCTAAAGCGTGAAGAACAGGTTCGCCGTGATTTCAGGGAGGCCGTCAGAGCCAACAAGACTCCTGAGGAGATCCGCTGCTAACAACTCTGACGGAGTCTTTGTCGCACAACTGGAGTAATTGTGAACACTATGGAAAAAGCACAGATTAAGCAATACCGGTGGGAGCTTGAGTCCCGGCGGGAAGATGCTGTCCGGTTGCTCGGTCGGTTGGCAAGCGAGACACGGGCGTTGGAAGTTGATTCTCCGCAAGACTCTGGCGACCAATCCATCGGCAGTGTCGCAAAGGAATCTCTGTTCCAGCAAACCAGCCAGCGTAGGCGTCTGGTTCGAATGATCGAAGCGGCACTCCGGCGAATTGCTGAGGGCACCTTCGGCATTTGTGTTGCCTGCGGCGATGATATTCCGCGCAAGAGATTGGAGGCCTTGCCATGGACCGATTGTTGTCTGCGTTGTCAGGAAATAGCTGAACGGGAGATGAAACTCGAATCTTCGCCACAAGCTGCAATACGGGTATGCCATGGGCGTGCTGGCTGATTCGTCGACCTGGTCTGCGCAGATCGTCTTCCGGAGTGGGACTCAAGGATGAAACTTGAACTGTTCACTGGGTCTGCGGCTTCGAGTCGGCGACAAGTCTCAATGATCTGATCTCTGCCTTTGCACGCCAGCACCCCCGCGACGTATTCGCTCCAACAGGGGAGGATAAGAGAGGAACCCAGATGGCGGCCGTTGTTAAACTGGCCGGCTTGAGTTGGCGGCAGCTGATTCGCGCTATCTGGCGGGGAGCAGCCGAGGCCAATGTCGCGAACCGCGCAGCCGAGCTCGCCTTCTGGTTTCTGCTGGGCTTTTTCCCCATGCTCCTGTCCGTGACAGGTATCGTTTCGCTGATTGGCCCGGCGCGGGGTTCGCAAGGTACCTTGATGAGGTACATGGGAGACGTTCTGCCCTCCAGTGCCTCCAATCTCGTACGGCAGGTGCTGGCGCAGACTACCGGCAGCGGGAGAGCCTGGTTTTCCTTGCTCTTCGCGCTATGGTCATCCTCGTCAGCGACATCGGGACTCATCGATACTCTCAATGCGATTTATGGCCTCAAGGAACGCCGGCCTTGGTGGAAGTCCCGCCTGATCGCCGTGGCTCTGGCGATTGCTATGGGTGTATTGCTCACCGCGGCATTGGTCATTGTGGTGAACGGTCCCGTAATTCTGCACAAGATTGCGCCCGATTGGGGAGTCCCCTATGCTTGGAAGATTGCACAGTGGCCGGCCGCTGCATTACTACTTATTTCGGCGCTTCTTTGTCTCTATCGTTTTGCCCCGGACGTTCAGGAACAGCAATGGAAATGGCTGCTTCCCGGCAGCATTGTCGCTGCGGCAATATGGCTGGCCGTTTCAGTCCTGTTCAAGGTGTATGTTCGTCACTTCAGCCATTTTGGACTGCTCTATGGCTCGGTTGGCACCCTGATCATCTTGATGTTCTGGTTCTACCTGAGTGGTGCCGCGATTCTGGTTGGCGGAGAAATTAATGCCGTCCTGGAAGACGCTGCTGCCAAACACGGAGCTCCTGGAGCGAAAACTCGCGGCGTCAGGTTTAGCGAGTAGGGCCTGCCATGCAGCGGGCGGGGAACCGCTTCCACCCGACTAGGTCTCGCAATCGCCGCGGCCACCGCTCGCGAAGCCCTGTTGGATCTCGCTGCTGTGAAATTGGGAGAGCCGGTCGCACAACTCACTGTGGCGGACGGCATCATTACGAGCAACCTGGGGCGTCACGTCCGGTATGAGGAGCTTATCGGAAACAAGCGTTTCAATGTCCCGCTAAGCGCCAAAGCGAAGCGGCGATCTGCCCCGGATTGGACTGTGCTGGGTAAACCAATTCCTTCACTGGACAGAACCGGCCTAATGACTGGCAAGTTCGAATTCGTTCACCATGTTCGGATCCCGGGGATGCTGCATGGGCGAGTCGTGCGGCCCCCGGAGATGGGAGCGACGCTTGTCCATGTAGACGACCAATCGGCCTTGAGTGTTCCTGGCCTCGTGAAGGTCGTCGTCCGTAAGAATTTTGTTGGTGTCGTGGCTGAGACTCAGCACCGAGCAGGATTGGCGGCCAGGAAGTTGGCGGTTCAGTGGAATCCCGGCCCGGAGCTCCCACCCCAGAAGAACTTCTTCGATCATCTCCAGAAGCAGCCCGCTCACGACGTTCTTAGCGTTGACTCCGAAGACATCGAGGCTCGTCTAGCGGCGGCGAGCAGCGTCATCCGGGCCAAGTACACGTATCCGTACCAAATGCACGGATCCGTTGGCGCATCGTGCGCGGTGGCGGAAGTTAAGCCGGAGAGTGTAATCGTATGGTCGGCAACACAGTCGGTCTATCCAACCAGGAGCATCGTTGCGAAGCTTTTGAATGAGCCGATTGATAAAGTACGTGTGATCTATGTGCGCGGCTCGGGCTGTTATGGATTGAATGGTGCCGATGCTGTCTCCTTCGATGCGGCCATACTCTCTCAGGCAGTGGGAAGACCGGTCCGCCTGCAGTTCTCCCGTCAGGACGAAATGATGTGGGAGAACTTCGGTTCCGCGTGTGCGGTGGAACATCGTGCCGTCCTCGCACGCGATGGACGCATCGTTGCCTGGGATCGGGAGGACTGGGTAGCGTCAATGGGCAACCGACCAGGCTACGATCAACCAGGGAATGTCATCACCGGCATGCTGCTGGGATATGCACCCGAGTTGCCTGGGCCTCGTTCCGCCAAGCCACCGGCAGGCAAGTTGCGGAATCAGAGCAACGCAGTTCCATCGTACTTCGCAGGGTGCATCGGTGGCAGCTGTGGTGGCGACGGAACCGTCCGGAGTGAACGGGCGCTGACGCATACGGTGCGTTCTCCGTTCTTCACTGGACCACTCCGAGCACCGCTGCGAATTCAGAACACGTTCGCCAACGAATGCTTCATGGACGAGCTCTGCGTGCTCGCAAAGGCCGATCCTGTGGGTTTCAGGCTGCAGCATTTGCAAAACTCACGAGTTATCGCCGTCCTCAAAGCAGCTGCCACCGTTGAGACCGTCTTTGTGACGCCTGCCAATGTACCCGCAACCGGCGCGGGGGAGACCGCTATCACAGTTACTCCCGCTGCCATCGGAAACGCTATCTTCGATGCCACCGGTGCGCGTCTCCGGACGCTGCCCTTCACTCCGGAGCGAGTGAAAGCTGCGTTGCTTAATGCCCAAAGTGCCGAGAGGGCATAAGTATGAAGAATCGAAGATCCATCTCGTCCCTTCTCGCTGTCGCCGCGACCTATTGCTTCCTATGCTCGCTAATCCCATCGGTCGCCGCCCGAGAAGTGGAACATACCAGAGCACTACTCGTTCATGAAGGAATCCCGCGCGATGATGCCGGGGCGGCCGCTGCTTTCGAGGCAATTGTCCCGGTGCTCCACCACCCTCGCTGCATGAATTGCCACTCAGCGGGAGATTTTCCTCGACAGGGAGACAATAGTCATCCACACACAATGCAAATCCGTCGTGGATCAGACGGGCAGAGCGCGAATGCTGTCAGATGCAGAACCTGTCATCAGGATCACAATCTCGCGGTCTTGCACATGCCTCCGGGGGCGCCCGATTGGCATCTGCCGTCTCCCGCGATTCCGATGATCTGGGAGGGCCTGACGGACCATCAACTCTTTGAACTTTTCAAAGATCCTCATGGGAACGGTCATCGTACGCCTGCGCAGATTGTGGAGCATATGCATACGCCACTGGTGCTTTGGGGGTGGACCCCTGGCGACGGCCGCACTCCAGTCCCCACATCTCAGCATTACTTCCTGGCGAAGGTCCAGGAGTGGGCTGAAAAAGGAGCGGCATGTCCCGTGGACGTAGACACCCCAACATCCGAGACGTTTGGGCTTCCAGTTATTCCGATCACATCCTACAAACCAACTTTTGGCCCGGAATAATTTCCGGTTAGCCCGTCATGCATTCCGAATCTGCCTTGTGCCAAATACCAGTAAAGTGCAATTTGACTTCATGCCTCAAAAGTCAGGTCAGGAGAGCGCGGTTTCAAACGCGGTAACGACAGCGTAGAATTTGTGGCAATTCCACCTCCCGAAACACTCAGAGTCGCTCTCGCGCATCTACCAGAGCCCGTCCCGGCTGTATGGTCTGGTCCATAAGGTCACGTGAAGATGGACTGCCTTAGTCCAGGCGCGCTCGATCGCCTCCAACTCCGCCCGATCTGTGATCGCGCCCTCGAAAAACTGACGAACTGATGTCACCACGGGGACAAAGGTCAATAGGTAGCGGAGAGGCACCCACTGCGGAGTGTGCCGGTTATCGGTTTTATTTTTCTTTTCAGGCGTGTGCCGCAAGCCGATTTCCTCCTGATAGTCGAGCCATGCTCGATCATGCGGTCGGATCGCGACATCAACAACCCACTGAACGAAGCGGCGTTTCACCGCTGCCTTATATTCATCATCCGGCTCACCCTCCGGAGTGAAAAACCACTTCGCCAAGTGCGATTGACTTCCGATGATCTCGCGCCACGAATCCACCATTTTTTCAGCTTGTGACTCGAATAATGCGGCGTGCTTTTTTAGCAATTGCACGTCGGCGCCTGTCCAGCCAAGGGTCTGTTCCAGGTGCCTAAGCTCTTCAGCGGAGACAGGGGACTTGGCACCATGCTCAGAACCGAAGTCGTAGCCGGCTATATCGGATTTTTGAGGCGTCGGAGATTTCATAACCCGTGCTCCGGCGAGGATTCCACGCGTTGAACAATTGATCGATGAATGGAGATTAAAGCCCCAGTGCTCTCAAGAACTTCAACATACTTCTTGTGCAATGGATGAACAGCGAGCTTGGCGCGGTAGACTTCATATTCGGCGAGCGAAGGAAAGTCGATGAGGCCGATGGCTTCATTGGTGGCTCCGGCGAAATCGGTGGGCATGAAATATCCGAGAATCTTGCCGCCGCTTTCACGGATGGGAACTTGCTCGTCGGCGGCGTATTTAGCGATATCCGACAACTTGTTAGGGTCAATCGTGTAACGCAGAAACAGTGTGATCAAAGTGAAGGCCTCCAGACACAGCGTAGTATCGCGCTGCGGCTTAATAGTTCGGCGGGAACCGTAGTATTCAATTAATTTTAGGCCGATAATAGTTGTATGAACGACAAACTGTCCAGTACCGCGAACCTGCTGGGCGATCCGGGAAGAGCTGCAATTCTGCTGCGACTGATGAGTGGCCTCGCTCTGCCTGCAGGAGAACTGGCGGTGACCGCCAATGTGGCGCCCCAGACGGCGAGCGAACACCTTGCCAAACTCGTCGACGGCCGACTTCTCAGCGTCGAGCGGCAGGGACGACACCGTTACTACCGACTAGCTAGCGCACAGGTTGCCGACGCGATTGAAGCGTTACTAGCGCTGACTGCCCGTTCGTCGGTGTCAGACGTTGGAACTGCATCTTCCAGACCACAGGTGGGAAGCCTGGGGCATGCGCGAACTTGTTATGGGCATCTGGCCGGTTGGCTTGGCGTTCAGATCGCGAAAAAGTTGGAAGAGCGGGGAATGATTAAGCTAGATAACGCGAAGAGTTACTCGGTAACCGTCTCGGGAAGAGAATGGTTTGAAGCAATCGGAGTGGGCGTTCCATCGTCGGCCGCGACCCAGAAGAGATTAGCGGTGCGGTGCCTCGACTGGACTGAACGGCGGCACCACTTGGCGGGAACGTTAGGGTGCGCGCTTTATAAGCAATTTCGAGAACTTCGCTGGCTAATCCCCATACGAGATACCCGCGTGGTACGCGTCACGTTGGAAGGTCGCACACAAGTTTGGAGATTGTTAGGAATTCCGGTCGGTTAGCGATATTCCCGGTTATGGCTATATCACTGCTTTGTACGCGACCGTCGCGAAGCCAATGAAAACTTTCTGCGACCCGCCGAGTCCCTGTACGCCTCCTGAAGAGGATGCTGATCTTTCCCTCGTCGGAGAATATTGAGCCTGGGTCCAACATTCGAAAACCACGAAAGCTGATTCCGCATCGAAGTTAGAAACGCTAAGACTCCAGGAGGATCGCATCCATGCTCAACACAAGCAAGGCATTCAGTAGTTTTTCGGTAAACGATATTCAGAAGGCCAGGGAATTTTATGGCAAGACGCTGGGGCTTGAACTTTCGAGCGGTCCGGAAGGCACCTTGGTTGTGCCCCTTTCCGGCGGCACCAAAGCTCTGATGTATCCTAAACCAAATCACCAGCCTGCCACTTTCACAGTTCTGAATTTTCCCGTCGACAGTGTGGAAAAAGTTGTGGATGAACTAAGCCACCGCGGTGTGCGATTTGAAATCTATAACGAACCCAACTTGAAGACTGACGCGCGCGGGATATCTCGCGGGAATGGGCCGACGATCGCATGGTTCAAGGATCCAGCGGGGAATATCTTGGCGGTGCTGGAAGCTGCTTAGCGGATCGTCTCGTTTTTTCGGCTAATCCAGGAAGCCGAACCGAGAAAAACTGCGGCGGCAGTTCCGAAGCGGAAGGGTTACCTTGGCACGTCGCTTTCCGATCTCACAGACGCGACGGGCATCAATCGTCCGAGTCTTTACGCCGCTTTTGGTAACAAGAAATCCCTCTTCCGTAGAGTGCTCGACCGCTATTCCAATGGTCCATCCGTTTATCTTTCCGAGGCGCTCCGAGAGCCGACCGCGCGCGCCGTAGTCGAGCGGGTGCTCCACGGGGTCGTTGATCTGTTGACCTATCCGCCTACGCCGACAACTTGTATGTGGGTGCATGGCGCACTTTCTTGCTGGGACGATCCGTTGCGAAAAGAATTCGCGGCGCAGCGTGTGGCTGGATTCGAGGAGTTGCGCGCACGCTTCCGACGTGCAGTTACCGAGGGCGACCTGCCCATCAATGCGGATGCGGCCACGCTAGCGAACTTCGTGCTGACGGTCAACTTTGGCCTGACCGTTCAAGCGTCCACTGGTGCCACCCGCAAGGATCTGTTGTGCGTGGTTGCAGCCGCTCTTCAAGCTTTGGCCGAAGTAAAACTCCGCCAAAGAAATGCACAATCTTCGTGGGCCCAGTTGTTCTGCTGCCCGCACTTTTTACCCGCAGTTGCTGTTTCCACCAGGAACTATCAACAACTTCTAGCGCCACCCGTGCCACGAAGTCGTTGCAATGATTGATTCTCTTAGCCCTGAAAAGGCTGGCGTCGCAAGTAGCCAGCTTTGCGGCGCAGGGCCAATGTAGGTCCAATAGGAATTCCCCCGACTCTCCGTGTTCACACGCTGGTAACGAGCATGAGTAGGAGGCTGAAATCTTGCTCCATTTATGATCCACGAGCTGTTTCCATCCCTTACTGAAACCGCTTCAGGTAGCCATCCGTGTCGCGTAGTTTCAGTAACTTACCGTAAGCTGCGGCCCTTTCACAGAGGTAACAGGTTCAAATCTCGTCGGGGACGGACCCGCTTTCGGGTGGTTCCTCGTGTCTTCAGGCGCACCGGCAGCTTCGAGCGCTTCTCGGCTTGTGCCTGGGAAGGGGCGAACCACTTAGACGATAACGAGCGAGCGTCGGTTTCCACCGGCCTCTGCCGTGTGAAGGCCGTGTGCGATTGCGAGCGGTCGCGATGATTCTGCACCAAAGCTAGACTAATCAGCGAGTTGCTGGCGGTTTGATTTCGGTACAAGCACGCTAGTTCAGAGTTCATGGTCCAACGATAGTCCGTTTATGGTCCAGTATTGGCCCAAAATGGGCCGACCTCTGCCCGAGCGGCAGACGTCGGCCCGTTTTGCATCAGAGTCTAAATAGCTTGGAAGCAAGGTGCTCGCGAGCGGTCGCCGGCCCAAGGGTTACGCGAGGCCCGGGGGAAGAGGCGAAAGAACTGGTTCCTTTGAACGGAAGATTCCCATTTTTCGCATCTTTCCGATGAGAGTCGTGCGTTTGAGTCCGAGTCTTCTCGCCGCACCCATCGGGCCTCCCACGACCCACCCGCATTCCTTCAGAGCTTTGAGAATGTGCCCGAACTCGGCCCTCGCCAGTGTCTCGGGCTGGGT
>JBEKRY010000099.1:0-16102 GCA_049517555.1 Candidatus Sulfotelmatobacter sp.
ACGCCGTCCAGAGTCTTCAGCGTCTCGCCCGCCCGCGCCTTGCGCACAATAATCTTCCCGCCCTCCAGCAGATCCATATCGAACACATGCGTAGGCTTCCCAATTTCCCACAAAACATAATTGGTAGCATCCACAGCGTTCGAGATCGGCCGCTGATCAAGCAACTGCAACCGCCGCGTAATCTTTTCAGAAGAATGTTTGACAGTCGTCCCGCGAATAACGCGCGCGCTGAACCGAGGACAAAGCTCGGGCTCCTCGACGACAATCGGAAAGGTGGCCTGCAGGAATACCGCCTGCGGCACCGTGGAAGAGCGGCCCTTCAGGGCCTGCCCTGAGCCTGTCGAAGGGGCCGCGTTAGAGTCCTGAAAAGGAGCCGCGGCTTTAGCCGCTGGGGGAAGCTTCGGAACAATCGCCTTCAGCGGCAAGTCATAAATCGCCGCCGCCTCCCGCGCCACCCCGTAATGATTCATCGCATCCGGCCGATTTGTCCCAATCTCCATCTCAAACACGGTGTCCGCGCCCGCGCCGCTAATCCCCTCGACCGATATCCCAACATTGGTCAAGTCCTCAGCCAGCCGCCGGTCGTCAACCGCGAGATCGACAAAATCGCGAATCCATTGTGGCGATAATTTCATTTATTGCTCATCCGCGAGAGGCGGTCTCACGTTTTTTGCAAACTTCGGATCAGAGACGCCATGTAATGCGCACGCTCTGCGGGCATCTTCCAAGCTCAGGACGCCGTTTGGACCACCCCGGACTTCACTCGCGTCGTGGTCGTCTTGGCCATCATCTTCCCAAAAACACACGGGGCAAATCTCAAATCCTGATCGAGCGTGCATCGTCTTGTACTGGCAGCAGGGGCTGCGATAAGTCTTTTCGTTTCGCCATGGCTCGGAGATGTTCTGAAATGTGCTCACGTGCTTGTCGCCAACGACCAACGACTATCGACCAACGACGTTACCCAAACTGCTGCAAAAACCTAACATCCCCCTGAAAGAAGTACTGCAGATCATCCACCCCATACTTCAGCAGCGCCAGCCGGTCCACGCCCATGCCAAAGGCAAATCCAGAAACTTTTTTCGGGTCATATCCGTTGTCCTTCACAAACTCAAACACATTCGGATCCACCATCCCGCACCCCAGCACTTCAATCCATCCCGACTGCTTGCACGGCCGGCACGGCGAGTTATCCGGCCCGCGCTTCCCGCTGCCCCCGCAAATAAAACACGTAACGTAAAGTTCCGCGCTCGGCTCCGTGAACGGAAAAAACGACGGTCGGAAATGCGTCTTCACCGACGACCCGAACAGCGCCTTCATGGCGTGATCGAGTGTGCCTTTCAAATCTCCAAACGTAATGTTGGTATCAACGGCGAGCCCTTCGATCTGATGAAACATCGGCGAGTGGCTCGCGTCCGGAGGATCGTTGCGATGCACCGTCCCCGGAATCACGATGCGCAGCGGTGGCCGCATTTTCTCCATCGTCCGAATCTGCACCGGAGAAGTGTGGGTGCGCAGCAACAGCCGCTCGCGCTGCGGCTTCGCCTGCTGCCCCGCAATGAACAGCGTATCCTGCGTATCCCGCGCCGGATGGTTCGGCGGAAAATTCAGCGCCTCGAAGTTGTAGTAATCCGTCTCAACGACCGGCCCTTCAGCAACGGAGTAGCCGAGCTTCTGAAATACAGAAACGATCTCATGCGAAGTCTTAACAATGGGATGCTCCGCGCCAATCGGCCGCCGCACGCCCGGAAGCGTGATGTCGACCGGCTCAACCCCCAGCAAATCTCCCAGGCCGCCGGCGACGCGCGTACCCTCGACCAGTTCGGTAATCCGCGTCTTCAATTCATTGACACGAATTCCGGCCTCGCGCTTGGCTTCTTTCGGCGCACCCTTCAGCCACAAATCGTTAATCTGTGTGAGGATTCCGTTCTTCCGCGCCATCCACCGGTCGCGAAACGCCTTCAGTTCCGCCTCACTCCGAATCTCAGCGGCTTCGCCAGCACACGCACCAACGCACTCGTCCGCAGCCTTCTCCAGCGCCGCCGCCGAATAGTCCGTCAGTATGGGAACGGTATACGCCAATTTGTCAGAACTCTCTAAAGACTTGCCGTCCTGAAAAGACTTGTCATCCTGAGCGCAGTAAACCGATTCGCGAAGCGAATCGGTTTACGCAGTCGAAGGCCCCCTATCCGCTAGGCACATTCGGTGCCCTCGCAGGGAATTTTCACCACGGTCCCGTGGTGCCTCAATGGGAGATTCCTCGCTGCGCTCGGAATATAAGAAACTGGACGGCACGGCTGAAGCCGTGCCCTTTCCCAGTCCAATAACGGCTGCGGTTCAAGCTGATAGCTGACGGCTGAAAGCTGACAGCTCTTCTACGCCCCGATCGCGCCCTTGGCCTGCGTCGCCAGACTCGTAAATCCCGCCGGATCCTTCACTGCCAGATCCGCCAGAATCTTGCGATCCAGTTCGATCCCCGCAACCTTCAGCCCGTGAATGAACTGGTTGTAGCTCATCCCGTTCAGCTTGGCGGCCGCGCCGATGCGCACAATCCACAGCGAGCGATACTGCCGCTTGCGCTGCTTGCGCCCGGAGTAGGCAAATTTCAGCGCCCGCTCAACCGATTCTTTCGCCGAGCGGTACAGCTTCGATTTAGTGAGGAAATAACCGCTGGCGCGCTCTAATATCTTCTTCCGCTTGGCGCGGCGTTTGGTTCCGCGTTTTACACGAGGCATTGCTGTTCTCCTTTTTTAGTTTCAACGTACTGGCGGCTGGAGGTAAGGACGATTCGCCGGATTACAAGGAAGGCCGGCAATCTCTGACCTCTTCACACGCTCGGAGCAGGCGTTACCGATCAGCGCTTTGGGCTAGGAAATCTTCTGATCCCTGGCCACTAAACCCTGACCCCTGCTTCTATTGGTAGGGAATCATGCGCTTGACTTTGCGCTTATCCCCTTCGCTGACCAGCGCCGGCGATCCCAGATTCCGCTTCCGTTTCTTGCTCTTCGACGTCAGAATGTGCCGCAGGTGCGCTCGCCCCCGCTTCACTTTCCCCGTCCCGGTTAACTTGAAGCGCTTGGAAGCGCCCTTGTGCGTTTTCAATTTCGGCATAAAACCTCAGCTATTAGCATTTGGCAATTAGCATTTAGCACGAAACAAGTCATCCCCAGGCATTCCCTCGACTGGCTAAATGCCAAGTGCTAAGTGCCAATTGCGATTGATTTGTGAATCACCCGCGACCGCCCCGCCCAGCTACGACGCCGGCTTAGCCACCTGCGCCGCCGGAGCGCTCGGCCCCGGCGCACTCTGCGCCGCAGCCTTGTGCTTCTCTTCCCTCTGCTTGTCTTTCTCTCGTTCCTTCTCCGTCTTTTTCGGCGCCAGAATCGCGTGCAAAGTATTGCCTTCTTGCCGGGGACGAAACTCCACGATGCTGTGCGGCTCCACGTCTTTAATCAGACGCTCCAGAATCTGCCGGCCCAGGCTCGTGCGCGTCATCTCGCGTCCGCGGAAAAAGATGGTCGCCTTGACCTTGTCGCCCTCATCCAGAAACCGCAGCACGTGATTCTTCTTGGTCTCGTAATCGTGGTCGTCCACATTGATGCGGAACTTGACCTCTTTTACGGTTATCGTCTTCTGGTGTTTCTTGGCTTCGCGCTCTTTCTTTTCCTGTTGGTAGAGATACTTCCCGTAGTCCATGATGCGGCACACGGGAGGCTGCGCGGTAGGCGAAATCTCAACCAGGTCCAGATTCTGCTCGCGGGCTTTCTTGATGGCTTCGTAAGGCGGCATGATGCCAAGCTGCTGCCCGTCGTCGTCAATCACGCGAATTTCACGCGCCCGAATCCGATCGTTCGTGCGGATAAAACGTTTATCGATACAGTCCTCCGTGCTCTAAGCGACTGAGAATAAAGAATTATAGCATGACGCCCTGCCGTTGGATTTCCAGGGGGCCATCTCGTCGTCAGGGTCATCCCGAGTGGAGCCGTTCTTCAGGCGAGACGAGGGATCTCGCGCGCAGCGTGCCCACGGATTTGAGACAATGGAATTAAGTTAAGGTCCTAATATATGTGCAGAAACATCAAAACTCTCTTCAACTTCGATCCGCCCGTCACCGACGATGAAGTACGTGCCGCCTCCCTCCAGTTCGTGCGGAAAATCACCGGCTTCAACAAGCCATCCAAAGCTAACGAAGCTTTGTTCCTCGCCGCAATCGACGAAGTCGCGGCCGTTTCGACTCGCCTTCTGCACTCCCTCGAAACCACCGCGCATCCCAAGAATCGCGAGGAAGAAGCCGCCAAAGCAAAACTTCGCGCCGCCGAACGATTCGGAACCTAAATCGCCTGCGCGTGCCCGGACCACAACCCTGTGCGGTCTACAGCCAACGGTCTAAGGTATGTACGGTATCGCACCCATCGGCAAACTGATGCACAATTCAAGTGGAGGCTGCGCCTGGACTCAACTTTAACTCCGGGCCTGAACCATTCGTCGTGTGCGACTGCTCTCGCCACTACAGTTCATCCTTTCGTGATGCACTCCCGTCGACTCGACGACCGAATCCGCGAGCTGTGTGCCAAGATCGCCACAGCGTCGAAAACTGCTGCACCCAGCAGCGAGGTCAATAGCATCCTCCAGGACCTGCTCTGTGCGGTGCACGAAAAAATTGAACGTCTAAGGATCCTCGCCGCGAAGCATCTAGTGAGCCGTGAGCCCAGCACGGAACGGCGAGCTACGCCTGCCCCGGACGCAAAATCACCTCTCAAGCCTTAGCCTCAGCATCTCGCCGCAACTAATCGACATTCCTTGGGTTCATTCTTGTACGCCTTTCTGTCGCTTTGATCTCGCCGCTTCCGATTCGATTGAAGATGAGGACCCATGGCCCCTGACGAACAAGAGCAAATAAATATCCTCTGTGAGCGCATCGCAACAGAACAGGATCAGGAGAAATTCATGAAGCTGGTGCAGGAACTCAACGATCTCCTGGACGGGAAGAATCTCGATCGCAAAAATCTCGATCGCAAAAATCCGGACCCCAAGAACCGCCGAATCGATCGTCCCCCGAGTACGGAAGGAAGCAGTTCTGCTGTCTAAGGAGTTTCCCAATCGACCGAATAAACATCCTGCGTGCCCGTGTCGCGCAGCAGCACCGGCGAATCATCCGGCGCGAGAGCCAGGCAGCCGCCGTACCGCCCCGTAGTTGCAAAATCCTTCAGGTCGGCCACCTGCTCCGTCTTGTGGTCGCTGATCCGAATCCTGACCACCGCATTCTTGCCTCGATAGTCCAAAACGTAAACGTACTGTCCGTCGTGCGACCAATTCAGCCAGCTCAGCGATCCCGTCGCGAGATCCGTCCACTTCTGAGTCCGGAAATCAAACAGCAGAAGCTTCATCGAATCCGCTGAGAACGCGGAGATGAATCGCCCATCCGGCGACCATCGTGGCGAGTAGAGCCCCTGCGACCCGGGAAGATCAGAAACCCGGCCAGTGGCCACGTCGAGCACATGGATCGCCGACGAAGGATCATTCGACTCATTGCTGAAAACAATCCTGCTCCCGTCGGGCGACCAGTTCGGATCCATCTGTTGGCGCGAATCTTGTTGGGGCGAATCGCTCGGCATCAACGGCCGCGGACTTCCGCCATCAGGGGAGATCTCATAAATCTTTCCCGGCTTGCCCGCGCCCGCTGCAAACTCAAAAAACACAATGTTCTGCCCATCCGGCGACCAGCGCGGCAGCACCGGATACATCGGCGGATACGTCAATTGCAGCCGCTCGCTTCCGTCCGCCTTGCTTCGCCACAACGAACCTTCGCGATAGGAAACGTAAGTCACCCACTGCCCATCTTTTGAGAAGGCCACATATTCTGCCGAAATCCCGCCGAGAAAAGAAGAGAACTGCCCGCTCTTCGCGTCATAACGCATCAACTCGCCGCGATACGTCTGCCCAATCACAAAAAGTTTCTTGCCATCCCGGCTGGGCAGCGGCGAAGACAACGACAGCGGGCTCGACGTCAACGCAATCGGCTTAGCTTCAGAACGAAAAAGTTCAGAACGAAAGCCGCCCATCCGCGGAAGCGCCCATATCTGACCCTTCGATTGAAAAACGAAATACTTCCCGTCCGCAGTCCACTTGCCGCAACACTCGTCCGGCGGATCGTGCCAGCCCGCCAGCAACCGATGCAAATCCGTCCCCGCCGCTGATCCTGATACTGACACTTCCCAGGCCAGTTGCTGGCCCAGCGTTCCGGCGCTCTCCGTCGTATCGAACCGCAGGTGGCCGCCGTCGGGCGACCATGCAATGTTCTTAATGTCGCCCTTCGCGGTAAGCAGCTTGCGCGCTTCCGCCCCGTCCGCTTTCGCCAAAAACAAATCGCTCAGGTTGCTGTAGGCCAACATCTTGCCATCGGGAGACCACGCGGCAGTTTCCGCCACAATTTCCCCGAGTCGCCGCGGAGACCCTCCCAGCATCGGCAGACTCCACAGCGGCCCTCTCGGCGGCGCGCCCCGCCCATCCACCACCAGCAGTTCCGACCCGTCCGGCGACAAACCCACCGGAACCATGTCGGGAGAAGGCATCATGGAAATCTTGCGTGGCTCGCCGCCCGCAATCGACATCTCCGCAATATCGTGGAACGTAAGGCTCGCCGAACTTCCAACGCCCAAGCCCAGATACACTCTCGAGCCATCGGTTCCAATCAGCGACTTGGGCAGCCCGTCATGCGTGAGCTGCAAATAATTCGAAACCGTGGGAACCGGCGAAGGCCGCATCCAAAAGTAGCCCAGCACGAGCGCGATCAATACAATCACCACCCCTGCGGCGAAAACCGCGGTTCGCCAACGCGGGCGTATTTCTCGATTCGCCCAATCTCGTTTCACCCCATCGCTCTTCGTCCCCTCGCGCCGGATCGCATGTGCGCCCGATGGCGTCGGAATCCCGGAATCGGTCAGCGCCCCCAAGGCAAACGCCAGATCCGACGCCGACTGAAACCGTTGCTCCGCATTTTTCTCCAGGCAGCGCAACACCACTCTCTGCAACCCCACCGGCGTTTCCGGCGCAAGCTCCGAGATCGGCTCGGGATCTTCGTTCAGAATCGCGCTCATCGTATCCGCCGACGTTGATCGCTCAAACGTCCGCTTCCCCATCACCATCTCGTAAAGGATCGCGCCAAACGCGAAAATGTCGGTGCGATGGTCGGTCTCCAGCCCGCGCACCTGCTCCGGCGACATGTAACCCACGGTTCCCATGGCCACGCCCGGCATCGTAAGTGTCGGCGTCACGCTCGCCCCGGCGTCTCTCGGCTGAATGACTTTGGCCAAGCCGAAGTCCAGAATCTTGATCCGCCCCTCTTTGGTGACAAACAGGTTGTCGGGCTTCAGATCGCGATGGACTATCCCTTTTTCGTGAGCCGCCGCCAGCCCGTGCGCAATCTGCACTCCATAGTCAATCGCTTTGCGCAAGGGCAACGGCCCGCGCCGTACAGTCTCAGCCAGCGTCTTGCCTTCCAGCAGCTCCGACACCAGATAAGGCACGCCCGCGTAGGTTCCCATCTGGTACACCGCAAGAATGTTGGGATGATTCAGCGCCGCCGCAGCCTTCGCCTCAACCTCAAAGCGCTGCAACCGCTCCGGGTCAGCCGACACCAGTTCAGGCAGAACTTTAATCGCAACCTCGCGCTCCAGCCGCGTATCCTGCGCCCGATACACTTCGCCCATGCTTCCCGCGCCAAGGGGCGAGAGAATTTCATACTGACTGAGTCGGGTGCCGGAGGTCAGGGGCATGGGATTGTCAATTAGGTTGTCAATTGGGTTGGCCAATTATAGTCCCCACTAAAAATTACGCTCGGCGAAAACAACTCACGCGGCAGCCCAACCTCGCCAAACACGGAAAGCTCCCGCCGCGGGCTCAATGGGAGGGAATCGAGGCGTGCGGTCACCTCGGACGTTATCTTGACAGCAGGAAAAAGCCCCTGTACTCTCGCCAGCCATAGCTCTTGCGTGCTCGGCGACGCGTCAGTCCCGCGTCGTGGCTTATCCCATGCGGCCTCTGCTTTCCCCCTTGGCCCTCGGGGCTCCACGCGTAAATATAGGTGTGCACTGAGAGGCTTAATGCCCGATCGCTTGAAATGGCCGAAATGGTCGTTCCGCCCCAGCGGGATCTTCGCGACGTACGCCATCGCGCTCATCGCTGTGGCCGCGCTCTTGCCCGTCACTTGCCACGCGCAAGGCTTCCCGCCGCTTTCCCCCGACGATTTGAAGATGACCAGCGAGCCAAAGGCTCCCGGCGCTCCCGCCGTTATTCTGTTTCGCGAAGTCGACCGCGATGACAGTGGGCGCATTGATATCCACGAAGACCGCTATTATCGTGTCAAGATCCTGACTGAGGAGGGGCGCAATCACGCTAATGTGGAAATCGAGTTCAACAAGGCACATCAGGACGTAGTCGGCATCAAGGCGCGTACCATCAAGCCCGATGGCTCTAGCGTTGACTTCGACGGCAAGGTGTTTGAAAAGACAATCGAAAAAGCTCAGGGCCTGAAGTATCTGGCGAAAACTTTCACCCTCCCCGACGTACAGATCGGCAGCATTATTGAGTACCGCTACACCATCGACTGGAATGACCGATCCAGCTACGGTTCCCACTGGATATTCCTCGTCGGTTCGCAGTGGATCCTCAGCGAGCCTTTGTTCACGCGCAAGGCGAAATTCACTCTTAAGCCCTACCTGGGCCCACGCGTGAGCCTGCGTTGGACTTACCAGGGACTGCCCGCCGGTTCCGACCCCAAAGAGGCAGGGCCCCAGCGAATCATCAGCATGGAGGCCGAGAACATCCCTGCCTTCCAGGTGGAAGACTTTATGCCGCCTCCGAACCAGCTGAAGGCTCGAGTTGATTTCATCTATGAGACCGAATACCTCGAAACCGACGCCGATCAGTTCTGGCGTCATGTCGCCAAGAATCGCACGGCCGCTCTGGAGCGCTTTATCGACAAGCAAAAAGCAATGGAACAGGTGGTCGCGCAGATTGTCTCGCCTGGCGACCCTCCGGAGGTGAAGCTACGAAAAATCTATGACCGCGTCCAGCAGCTCCGCAATACTACTTATGAGTTTCGCAAGACCGTTCAGGAGGAAAAGCGCGAAAACGAGAAGCCAGTCGAAAACGTAGAGGAACTCTGGAAACGAGGCTACGGCAATGGCGGGCAACTCACCTGGCTCTATCTTGCTCTCGTCCGCGCGGTGGGGTTCGAAGCCTACGGAGTTTGGGTCTCCAACCGGAGCGAGTACTTCTTTAATGCAAAGAGCATGGAGAACCGGAAACTGGATTCCAATATCGTGCTGGTCAAGCTCAACGGTAAAGAACTCTATTTCGATCCTGGCGCAGCCTTTACCCCGTTTGGCCTGCTGACCTGGTCCGCGACCGGCGTGCCGGGATTATGCCTCGACAAGGAAGGCGGCACCTGGATCAAAACCACACTCCCGCGGAGTTCGGACTCGCGCATCGAGCGCGTCGCTAAACTGCGGCTCAGCGATGACGGCAGCCTCGAAGGAAAACTTACCGTCACCTATACGGGGCTGGAGGCCATGTATCACCGGCAAGATGTGCGGAACTCTGACGATGTAGCCCGCAAGAAATTCCTCGAGGACCGCATCCAGAGACAGATTCCGGCGACTGCGGAGGTGAAGCTCACCAACCAGCCGGATTGGAGTAATTCTGAAACGCCTCTGGTCGCCGAATATCACCTCACGATTCCGGACTGGGCTTCCAGCGCAGGAAAGCGCACCTTGCTTCCGGCAGGCATTTTTACCGCAATCGAAAAACATGTCTTCGAACACGTAGACCGCGTCCAGCCGATTTATGTCGACTACCCCTACGAAAAAGAAGATGACATAACCGTCGAACTCCCGGCGGGCTGGCAGGTAAGCGCCCTGCCAACGCCACAGAACGTGGACGCCCACGTCCTGAACTACAGTTTGAAGGTAGACAAAGACGCAGCCGCACTCCATCTGACGCGGAAATTAACTTGGAACTTTCTCATCTTGGAGCCCAAGTACTATTCCGCGTTGCGCGGCTTTTTCCAGTCAGTGAGGACCGGTGATGACCAACAAATTGTCCTGCAACCCGCCGCAGCGTCCGCCAGCAACTAGCCGGCGCGCTCTGCTGATTCCTTGGACGGCGATCGTGCTGTTCGCCGGCGCGCTTTTCCCCGGCGTGCCCCGCGCGCTGGCCGCCGATGCACCCCAGTGGATGCACGCCCAGGTAAACGCTCCGCTCCCCGCTTACGATGAAAAAACCGACGCGGTTCTGCTCTACTCCGAAACCAACGTCACCGTAATCTCGACCGATAAAATCAAAACCACGGTGCGCGAGGCCTATAGGATTCTCCGCCCCAACGGCCGCGAACATGGCACGGTCGCCGTTTATTTCAATCCCCAGCGCAAGATCAAGAGCCTGCACGGCTGGTGCATCCCCGCGCAGGGCAAGGACTACGAAGTCAAAGACAAAGACGCAGTCGACCACTCTCTCAGCGGCGGCGGCGAACTCGTCGATGACGTCAAGTTCCGAGTGCTCACCATCCCCGCACCCGATCCCGGCAATATCGTCGGCTACGAATACGAAGTGGAAGAGCGGCCATTCTTCCTGCAGGACATGTGGTTCTTTCAGGAACAAGATCCGGTGCGCGAGTCGCACTATAGCCTGCAACTGCCGCCGGGCTGGGAGTTCAAAGCCTCCTGGCTGAATCATCCGGAGATCAAACCCTCCGATCCTGGAAATAATCTCTGGCAATGGACAGTGGCCGACGTAAAAGAAATCCGGCATGAGCCGGCCATGCCGCCCTACCAGGGCGTCGCTGGCCAAATGATTCTGACTTTCTTCCCGCCCGGCGGCAAGGCCATCAACGGATTCGCCGACTGGAATGATCTGGGCAACTGGGTCAATCAGATCATGGCGGGGCGAGTCGAAGCTTCGCCCGAGGTCAAACAGCAAGTTGTAAAACTGACCGCCGGAAAAAACACGCAACTCGAAAAAATGCAGGCCATCGCCAAATTTGTGCAGCACGATATTCGCTACGTCGCCATCGAACTCGGCATCGGCGGCTGGCAACCCCATCCCGCACCCGAAGTCTTCGCCCATCATTACGGCGACTGCAAGGACAAAGCAACCCTCACCCGCTCCATGCTGAATGAAATCGGCATCGAATCATTTAGTGTTGTCATCAACAGCCGTCGCGGCGTGGTCACCCAACAAACTCCCGCAACCAATTTCGGTTTCAATCACGCCATCGTCGCCATCAAGTTGCCCGATGGCATGGTCGATCCTTCCTTGGTCGCCGTCTTGCAGCACCCCAAACTCGGCCGCTTGCTCTATTTCGATCCCACCGACGACATCACGCCCTTCGGCCAGATCCGCAGCGAACTGCAGGATAACTACGCGCTCCTGGTGACCCCCAGCGGCGGCGAACTGATCCCTCTGCCCCAGCAACCATCCGCCATGAACAGCGTCGACCGCACCGCCAAGCTGACTCTCGACGCCGGAGGCACTCTCAAAGGTGATGTCCAGGAAGTCCGCCTCGGCGGCCGTGCCGCATCCGAACGTGGCGCCCTGATGAACGTCAGCAAAGACACCGACCGCATCAAGCCCATCGAGACCCTGCTCGGCAATTCCCTCTCCACTTTCCGCATCACGCACGCGACCGTGATCAATCTCGACCACACAGATCAGCCTTTCGGCTTCAACTACACTTTCGAATCCGATCACTACGCCAAGACTGCCGGCGGACTCCTGCTGGTGCGCCCGCGCGTGTTGGGCAACAAAGGTTTCAACTTCTTCGAGACCAGGGATAAAGAGCCGCGCAAGTTTCCCTTCGAACTCGAGGGCTCAGCCCGCGACGTTGACACGTTTGAAATCGCGATTCCCGCCGGGTACGAAGTCGACGACCTGCCCCCACCCGTTGACGCCGACTACAGCTTCGCCAGCTACCATTCCAAAACCGAAGTCACCGGCGGCGTGATACGCTACACTCGCACTTTCGAGATCAAGGAACTGAGCGTTCCCGTCGATCGCGCCGACGATCTCCGCCGCTTTGACCGCGTCATCACCGGCGACGAGCGCAATACGGTGGTCCTGAAGGCGGTCGCCCACTAGGCGCTCGCCGACTGGTACAAGCAGGCTGGGTACAAGCAGGCTGGAGACAAACAGGCTGGAGACAACTTGAAACTATCCCTGGAAACCCGCGAAGTTGGCCGCGTCACCATCGTGCGCTGCAAAGGCCGCCTCGTCTCCGGCGGCGAGACGGAAGCCTTACGCGCCCACGTGAACCATCTGCTGCGCGACCGCCGCTCCATCGTGCTGCATCTGGGCGAAATCGTATTCATCGACAGCAGCGGCCTCGGAACCATGGTCCGCACTCTCACCAGCACACGCCAGGTGCATGGCGATCTCAAACTCTGCGACGTTCCCGAGCATGTCCGCAAAGTGCTGCAGTTGTCTCACCTGACAAAATTGTTCGATTCCCACGAATCGGAAGATCTCGCGGTGGCCGCGTTCTACCGTAAGCCCGTGCAGACCGAGCAGCCGGTTGCCATGGGACGCAGCGTACTATGTATCGACCGCAACATCGACGTGGTCACCTACATTCGCGAACTGCTGCACCGCGCCGGTTACGACGTGCACACCAGCAACAACCTGCGCGATGCCCTGATCCTGATGCGCGTCTCGCGTTTTGATTTGGTGCTACTGGGCGCGGACATCCCCGCCTCACCCGTAGTAGAAAAATCTTTTCGGGAAGCCAGCGCGAAAATCCCGCTCATCGAACTGGGAACCGATTTCTCCACCCTAGAAGCCGGCGAAGCCGCCTCCGCCCTGATGGAAAAAATCGCCGCGCAACTGCAAACCATCACCAACTAGCAGCGTCAGCATAGACCCTTCCACCCCGGCTCGATGTCATCCTGAGGACGGCGATAGCCGACCGAGGGATCTTACGTCCCCCAATGCCTTTGATGCCTCGCACAGGCCTGCCCCCGATTCATCCGGCGAATGCCTTCCTAGCACCCGCACGAGGATGTGCCGGAGGATGTAGGGAGGATGTGGGGCTTTCGTGCCGAAAGCCGAGATTCTGCACTGCAGTTTGGGAATCCGATTTTGGCTGGCGGATTTTCGGTGTTAGCTTTTGGGTAGCGCAGCGCTTCAAGCGCTCCGAAAAATCTCTTTGGGTTCCTGGGCTTTAGAGTGTGCGTGAGAACGAGTTTTCCGAAAATGATGGAAGAATGGATGCCCAAGAACTTAGCCCCGGAGGGGCGACCAAACTTAGCCCAGCGCTTCAGCGCTGGGTAAAGCAGAAAGATGGCACCAGTCCCCGAGGGACGGCACAAGTTCTCACGCCGGGTGCCCCATTTCTCGCGCGTTCTTTGCGCGAGAAGTGGGGATTTTCGACGGAGCCAAGTCGAAGGCGACCTGCCCTCTCCAACCGGCCTCGATTTCGCGTCCCGAGGTAATTCGCGAAATTCCGCCGCCAACCCCAATTCTTGTCAATACCCCAAATGCACCCCTTTCACCTCATCCCCATGACCGCAAAGCAAATATAATTCTCCGGAAATTTCCGGTTCACCCCCTCCAACTTGATAAAATAGAGATATAGACAAAATTTCTGAGGGGAACCAACGGCGCAGCCTCCGGGCTTGCGCCTTTTGTGTTTTGGGCCGACTCCATGGGCAGCAAGAAAACGGACAGCAAGAAACCGCGTGGCGAGGAAACAGACAATAAGAAGGCCTCAGACCGTAGCGCGAAACAAACTCTCCCACCCCACCGCCGCCGCTGCATCATCATCAAAGACGCCAAACATCGCGGCGAGTGGACCGAACTCAATTTCATGTCCCGCGCCGCCGAGCGCGGCTTCAACGTCTCCAAGCCCTAGGGAGACTCAGCCCGCTACGATGTCGCCATCGAGCGCGGCGGCCATTTCCTCCGCGTCCAGGTCAAATCCACCATCGCCCGATGGCACTGCGGAGGATATGTCTGTACCATCAGGTCCTGCCGCGGCCGACTCTACACCCGCCTCCAGGTCGACTTCTTGGCCGTCTTCGTCATCCTCGAAGACGTCTGGTACATCCTCCCCGCCAAAATCATCATCCCCCTCCGCGGCCACTTCCTCCTGGCCCCCCGCTGCTCACCCCAAAAATACTCCCCCTACAAAGAAGCCTGGCACCTCCTGAAAACCGCATGCCACGAGAAATTTCGACGAGTTGAACAGAGCAATCCGAAACGTCCCACAAGACCAGCCGCAAAGCGGCGAAAGAATGCAGCCCACGGCGCAAGCCGTGGGTAATCGCCCAGAAAGTCGAGCAAGCCCCAGCGGGGCGAAAGAAGCGTGAGACTCGTTCCCAGTTCAGGCGTATGGATGCCTAACTTGATTCAAGCCAACCACTTGGATTACGAAACGCAATCGCGGCCCGGATAAACCGTGGTCTAAAGTTGCTTCCCCCGCACTGAGGTAATCTTGTCAACGAAGAAATATACCCTTGCAGTGGTAGGGGAAGCCCTTCGGGAAGCAGGGACTCTGATCATCGTCTTCACGCCTCTGTATCAGCTTTTTGAGCCGGTTGCTCCCCGCTGGTTCATCATTATGTCAGTGTTGCTCTTAGGTTTCGCCGCTCTACTGGGCGGCATCGAAGTAGAGAGAAGGAGACGAGCATGACCCAACTATTGCAACTGCTCGTAATCGCCGGAGCACTCGTCGCCCTGGTCATTTTCGGTTTCATCCGAGACAAGCAAGAACATCCCCCGAAGTCAGCATCAGAAGACCCGCAACGATCCATCTATTTCCCCGAACACAAGCCGGACGATGCAGATCGCGATCAGCGCGGCGCCGCCATGTCGCGCCTCTAGGTTCCAATAACACAATTGGGGGCTCGGCCAACCTCAGCGTCGCTACGATATCGGCTGGCCCACCCGTCGCCATTTCCGACGGGTGGCTACCACGGCAAATGGAGACAATTCCGGAAAACCAAGGTCCGGGACGGGCACGGCTTCAAGAGTGCGCGTGAGAACTGGTTTCCCAAAAATCCGCCTGAACAGAATGACCGGCCAGCCTTATTACGAATGTATCCGCCACGTGGAAGAGCGGCCCTTCAAGGGCCGCGTAAGGACGTCGAGAACCTGTCGGCCTTCAGGCCCTGAGGTGCGCAGCCGCAAAGCGGCGAAAGATTACAGCCCACGACGTAAGTCGTGGGTAAGTAAACTAGAAAGCTATTTTGACCCACAGCAGAGATGAGTGATATGGGATTTTTCTCCAATGAATTGTACCCGGACGATGTGATGCTGCCGTCAGCCGCCAGTCGGCGACCCGTGGCGTTTGCGCGATTCGATGGCTCTGTAGACAGCCCGATAGCCTCCGCCCACAATTACGCATGCTATGGCGAGTCTTCCCCAGACATCCGCGCCGGTTATCTTCCACACGACGCCACTACAAAGGCCAAGGACGAGGGAGAAGGTTTCCTGCGGTGTTCTATATCTCTTCCTTGGTTTTTTCGAATAAGCCCAGAGAAAGAGACACCATATGACCACAAGGCCTACCAGAAGAATCCCTGCTCTTGCAGGAGTTGGCATGTACGTAACAAACGCGTAAGAAACAAATATCCAGAACAGCAGGCGCAGATACGCTGTCCATTTGTGGCTGGAGCTGTCCGAACCCATATGTTTATTGGACACCGATCCAAGTGGTCGGGCACGATTACGAGCGTAACTTCGGCTATCAGGCGATCACACTCACGATGCGGGTCTGGTCTGGGTTCTGGCGGAATCAGGGGCCAAACGGATGTTGAGAAACGGCAGGTCGTTGCGGAGCTACAATGATCTTGCCGGGCGAAACGGAAGCGGGCACTGAGGGGACGCAACCATGCCGAGGGATATCCGGGTGGGCTCATCGAGACGATGAACGGGGGCGTGAGGACTCGTTCTTGCGCCGCCCAACCTTCCATCGGATCGAAAGACCCCATGCCTCGAAAACCCCGCCCGAAGGGCGGAATACTCACTAACGGAGAACGTCGCTTCTCCATTTCAGGCTGAACCAAGACACCTCCACCAACAAACCGCGATGCGTTCAACCTCCAATTCCTCG
>JBEKRY010000100.1:0-16032 GCA_049517555.1 Candidatus Sulfotelmatobacter sp.
TTCTCGCCGCGCTCGTCCTCGCCGTCGCAGCATCGCCCTCACTCACCGCCGCCGATACCGCCATTTCCCACCCAACTCCCACCAACTCTTACATCCTCGTCGGCTTTGCCGGGGGTTTTGAACGTCACGACAATCCCCGCCACGGCCCGGTGCAACTCGCCCACCAAATTCAGTCGGATCTTCCCAGCGGCTCCTCCATCCAGGTCTTCGAGAACCGCCACCGCAAGGACGCCTACAACACGATCCTTCGCCGCCTCGACTCCAATCATGACGGCGTCTTAAGCAGCGCGGAAAAATCTCAGGCGCGCATCATCCTCTTTGGCCATAGTTGGGGAGCGTCCGCCGTCGTCATGCTGGCTCGCGAACTGAACCGCGCCGGAATCCCCGTGCTCCTCACCGTCCAGGTCGACAGCATCGCCAAGCCCTGGCAAAACGATCGCGTCATCCCCGAGAATGTCGCGGCCGCTGTCAATTTCTACCAGCCCCACGGCCTTCTCCATGGCCGCGAACGCATCACCGCGGCCAACGATTCGAAGACCCAGATTCTCGGCAACTATCGTTTCGATTACCGGAAAACGCCAGTCTGGTGCCCCGGAGCGTCATGGTTCCAGCGAAACTTCTCGCGCAGCCACCTGCAGAGCCAATGCGATCCCGGCCTGTGGTCGCAAGTCGAAGCCCTGGTGCGTCAACGTCTCCAGCCTAAACTCGAACCTCAACCCGCCACCGTCGCAGCTCTTCCCCAACCGTAAGCCGCCGAATTCCTTCGTGATACTTCGTGTCCTTCGTGGTTAAAGATTTTTCTTCGTGGTATCCAACCGAGCCAGATCAGACGACTCCCCGGGCAACTCCCCGAATGGATTGCGACTCCAAATAAAGTAATCAGGAGTATGATCATTAAAGGCGGGTTTGCCCTCCCGGGCAGCCCGCCAATGTTCCGCGATGTCCGAAGGATGTTCCAAGGCATCTTCAAAGGATGCCCGGTGGAGGGACCCGCAATGACTACACCCACCTTGCTGAAAGCTCTTCTGGCAAGAATCGCTTCTTTCACCCTGATCTTCATATTCAAGATCTTCATATTCACGATCTCCGTATTCACCGTCTGCGCACCCACCCCAGCACTGGCCCAACATGGCGGCGGTGGAGGTCATGGCGGTGGCGGCGGTTCCCATGGCGGCGGCTCGTACGGAGGCGGGGGCTACCATGGCGGAGGGTCTTCCTACGGAGGAGATCGCGGCGGCAGCCGGGGCAATTACGGCGGCAGCAACGGGAGCATGCGCGGAGGTTCGTCCTCGTCCTCGTCCCGCAGTTCCGCCTCATCCAGACCTTGGACCTTCGAAGGCGGAGGCTCTCGCAACCTCTCCGCATCTCGCAGTGGAAGTGCCTCGTCAGCCCGCCAATCCACCATTGCCGACGGTCAATTCCATTCCTTCGGCAGCGCCCACACCGCCGCCGCCTCTCTGCACTCGGGTGCTCACTCCGCGGTAAGCGCTACAGCCGGTCACGCTAGCGTCGTGGTGGCGGGTGGATGGCACGGCGGTTGGGGTTACGGCTGGCACGGCGGCTGGGGTTGGGGCGGTGGTTGGGGCTGGGGCGGATGTTGGGGTTGCGGTTGGGGCTTCGGTTTTGGCTGGGGCCCGGGTTGGGGTCCGTTCTGGGCCTGGCCGCCCTACTGGGATAGCCCCTGGTGGAGCTACAACTATCCTCCACCCGCCTACATCTACCCGGACTGACGCTTTGTCATTCCGAGCAAGCGCTTTTCGCGCAGCGAGAGCCTACCCTGAGCGAAGCCGAAGGGAATCAGGGCGAGCCGCCCGAAGCGTCGCGCAGCTTTGATTCAGAAAAGCCGCGACGCATTAATCGCGCGTTTGGCTCGCTTCCATCTTAAGGCGCGAGCTCAAACACCGGTCCCCGCTCGCGTGACACCTAGCAAAATATTATCGATCAGCCGCGTGTCCCCCACAAAAGCCGCAACCGCCACCAGCGCGCCGCCAGAAACATCCTCGACCGGATCCAACGTCTCCGGATCCACAATCTCAAAATAATCCAACCGCACCGAATTCTCCCCGGCAAATTCCTCGCGCCCCGCCGACGCCAGCCGCCTCGCATCCCGCTCACCCGCATTTACCAACCGTTGCACGCGCAGCAACGAATGATGCAGCACCAGCGCCCGCTTCCGCTGCTCGCCATCCAGATACGCATTCCGCGAGCTCATAGCCAGCCCATCCGCCTCGCGCACAATCGGACAAACCACAATCTCCACCGCCAGATTCAAATCGCGCACCATGCGCCGTACGATCGCCACCTGCGCCGCATCCTTCTGCCCAAAAAACGCCGAATCCGGCTCGACCACATGAAACAACTTGGCCACCACCGTGGCCACTCCGCGAAAATGCCCCGGCCGCGAACGCCCATCCAGCTTCTCGCTCAGCCCCTCGACAGTAACCCAGGTCACAGCGTCAGTGGGATACATTTCTTCCACCGAAGGCGCAAACAGCAACTGCGCGCCCTCGCGTTCCAGCATTTCGCAGTCACGCTCAAACGACCGTGGATACTTCGCCAGATCTTCCGACGGCCCAAACTGCGTAGGGTTCACGAAGATCGAAGCCGCGACCACATCGGCACCCGCCCGCGCCGCGCGTACCAGAGACAAGTGCCCCTCATGCAGCGCACCCATGGTCGGCACAAATCCCAGCCGTCCGCCCGCGCGCCGGATGGCGCGAGAAGCACTCCGCATTTCTTGCATCGTCGTGAAGATTTGCAAGGCGAGATTCAGAAAAAAGCCGCTAAAGTCCTCAATGTGGAAGCAGCCGCTACTCAAAATGTGGAGACCGCCGCCACGGCTGTCCGGTCGAGCGCAGCTCGGCCAATTCGTGGCCAGTGTCACCAACTCGTCATAGCCAGAGAAGGTTGGCAGTTACCTTGCCACCATCGGCACATCATTCTTCGCCGCCCACACCAGCGCGACAATCCATCCAATCACGCTCCATCCCAGAAACAGGTTGAGCAGAAAGATGGCCAGCAGATCCCGCTTGCTGCGCGCCAATGCAATGATCGACGGCAGAAAATACATCACAAACCCAAAACCAAAGAAAGGAAAAAACAACAACGTTGAGAGAATCATGATCCCCTCCTTTTCCCTAGCCTAGCACTAAAGGTACGTAATCGAGGGCATTTCCGTTCCGCCTTATCCGTGCGAACCCGCGAAAATCCGTGGCAAAGGAGTTCGCCCCTTACCGCCGCATCGCCCGCTTGCGCTCCAGCACCGTGTCCAGCCCCGCTTTGGTCTCCGCCGGCAAATGATACGACTCCTCGTCCCCTGGATACTGCCGCGACTTTACATCCGCCCGAAACGCTTCGACCGCGTTCGTGATCAGCGCCGCCGCGTCGCCATAACGCCGCACAAACTTCGCCGGAGTCCCAAACGTCAAATTCAATATGTCGTGCAACACCAGCACCTGCCCATCGCACTCCGGCCCCGCGCCAATCCCAATCGTCGGCGTGCCAACCTCGCCAGTAATCATCGCCGCCACTTCCCGCGGAATGCCCTCCAGATAAAGGCACGCCACGCCCGCGCGATCCAGCGCCACCGCATCGCGCATGAGTTGCTCAATCCCGCTCAGACTCTTCCCTTGCACCTTGTACCCGCCCATCACATTCACCGACTGCGGCGTCAGCCCAATGTGCCCCGCCACCGGAATCTCCGCGTCAATAATCTGCCGGATCAGCTCCGCCCGCTTTTCTCCGCCCTCAATCTTCACCACCTCCGCGCCACCTTCCTTGACGAAACGTAGCGCATTGCCAACGGCGGTTTTTGGGTCAACCTGATATGTCCCGTAAGGCATGTCGGCAACCAGCAGCGCGTTCCTCACCCCGCGCCGCACGGCCTTAACATGGTGCAGCATCTCGTCCATCGTGACCGAGAGCGTGTTCTCGTAGCCCAACATGGTTTGCGCCAGCGAATCCCCCACCAGCACCATGTCAATGCCAGCCTCATCCACTAAACGCGCGGCGGAGTAGTCATAAGCAGTCAAACAAGTGATGGGTTCGTGGCGGAGTTTCCGTTCCCGCAGAGATGCGGTCGTAATCTTAGGGCGCGATTCGTCCATACGACGAACGCCGATCGGGGTCAAGCTCATGCTGTCCTCCAGTGCCCCTCCAGCCCAGCCGGATAGAGCCTGTACGCATCTTGGCGTCTACAGCTATTTTTGGACGACGCTGGGATGATTATAGCCCCCAACAGCGTCGGAGTCGATGCGGTTATGAGTCAATGTTCTCATCCATTTAGCAAGATCGGCGTTGACTGCTGCCGTTGATGGATCCCCCCGGACAGCTGCTTCTTTTTCTCCGGACCTCGATAGGCGTAAGACATTGGATCTTACGTCTTACTCCATGGTAAGATTTACCCATGGCAACTTATCGCACCGTAATCAGCTCGAAAGGCCAAGTAGTAATTCCCGCCGAACTCCGCGAGCAATTTGGCCTCGAAAAAGGCACTCCCGCAAACTGGACTGAAGAAAACGGCCGACTCATACTGACTCCAGTTACGGAACGTCTTCTTGACGAGATCCAGGGATTTCTCAAGCCCCGGACGGGTGAGCCTTCGATGTTTGAAGAGCACTTCAAAGATCGGGAGCGCGAGCGTCAGAGAGAGAGAGAGAAGTGGTGATCTCCGCACTTTCCCGCAGCAAACCCAGACGATATGTTCTTGATGCCAATGCCCTGATTGGGTTCCTCGAAGACCGTGCCGGGACGTCTTCGCGAGTCCGGCGACTGCTGGAGGAGGCCTTTCGCCACGACCTTCCTCTTCTCCTCTCGGCTGTAAATTGGGGAGAGGTTTTCTATGTCTCGTGGCGTCAACACGGCGAGGCCAATGCTCGGCAGGCAGAATCAAAATTGCGGCACCTGCCTATCGCGGTCATCCCAGTCGACATCGACCGCGCCACTCGCGCCGCTGCCCTCAAACAAAAACACAACTTGGGCTATGCCGATGCCTTTGCCGCGGAACTCGCCTTGGAGCGTGGCGCATGGCTGGTGACCGCCGACCCTGAATTTTCCAGGATGGGTAAGACCCTGTCTTTGTATCCTCTCCCTCGCCACGAGCGAAAGAGTTGAGGCCACCCTCAAACTCCCGATTCATCCCATTCCTACCAGTAGCCGCTGGCCCTAATTACTGACCCTGAACACTGACCACCGAGCACTGACGACTACCCTAAGCTCCCGCCCCCTCCCCGCCCAACGGCAAGAAGTATTGCGTCCCCTTGATCGGCTCCGTCACTTTCCGCAGCAACTCCTGCAAGTCCTCATTGCGATCGACAAAATCAATCTCCGAAGTATTCACAATCAGCAGATCCGACGACGTGTAATGAAAAAAGAAGTGCTCGTAAGCCTTCACCACTTCTTCCAGATACTCATCACTCACCGCTTTTTCTGCCGGAGCATTCTTCTTCTTGAGCCGCTTCTTCAGCACCTCCGGCGTAGCCTGCAGATAAATCACCAGATCGGGCGTCGGCAACTGCTCGCGGAAATGGTTGTAGTACCGGTTATAAGTATCCAGTTCCTGGTCGGTCAGATTGAGGCAGGCAAACAGCTTGTCTTTCTCGAAGATGAAATCCGACACCACAATCTTCTGCGACTGCGGCCCCAGATCGAGCGCCCGCAGCTTCTCGAACCGCCGCACCAGAAACGTGAACTGCGCCTGAAACGCCGCGCCCCGGTCACCCTCATAAAACGAATCCAGAAACGGATTCGCCTCCGCCTCCATCACTCGCTGCGCATTCAGCCGCTCCGCCAGAATCCGCGCCAGCGTGCTCTTGCCCACTCGGATGGGCCCTTCCACAGCAATGTACCGGGGGAGTTCGAAAAGATTAGCCATGTTTTCGTAGGACGAGTTCGAGCGATGTTTCGGAATTCAGAGGATATCTCGGATGGCCCCGAGTGGCAATTGCGGGATGAGTTAACAGGGACGATTGAGTAATTGAGAAATTTAGTAATTGAGGAATTGAAAATTCTAAGGCGCCCCGCCTTTCAATTTCCCAATTACTAAATTTCCCAATTACTCAATCCATTACAATCCCTCCCATGCTCGGAACCGTGCTCGCCGCAACGGCCGCCAGCGCCGCGCTCTCCGCCGCCGGTTACCAATCCATGGCTCCCACCGGACAATGGTACGGCCGCACCTTCACCGGCCTGCCCCGCGGCACCAAACAACTAGCACTCACCTACGACGACGGCCCCAACGATCCCCACACTCTGCGCTTGCTCGAAGTCCTCGCAAAGCATCAAGTAAAAGCGACGTTCTTCCTGATCGGCCGCTACGTCCAGCAACGTCCCGACCTCGCCCGCGAAATTGTCCAAGCCGGTCACGTAGTCGGCAACCACACCTTCACGCATCCCTTGCTGACCTTCAAGAGCGCGGCCGCAACCCGCCAGGAACTTTCCGCCTGCAACGCAGCCTTGAATGACGCACTCGGCAAACCGCCAAGTCTGTTTCGCCCCCCCTTCGGCGGACGCCGCCCCGCCGTCCTGCGCATCGCCCGCGACCTAGGCCTTGAGCCCGTAATGTGGAACGTCACCGGCTTCGACTGGACCGCCCCGCCATCCGCGGTGATCGAGAAGAAAGTCGCAAAGCAAATCCGCGGCGGCGACGTAATCCTCTTACACGACGGCGGCCACCAACAAATGGGCGCCGAACGCTCCCAAACAGTCGTAGCCACAGATCACCTGATCGCAAAATACATGCTGGAAGGGTACGAATTCAAAACCATCCCGCAGATGATGGAAAGGAGATGACGGAAAGAAAGAACCGACTCCAGATTTTCAATTCCTCAATTACCAAATTTCCCAATTACTCAATCGCCTCACGCGCTCACCGCCGCAAACCCCACCTTCGCCGCCGCGACCGTCCGCGCCACATCCTCTTCCGTATGCGCAGCCCCCACAAACGCCGCCTCATACTGCGAAGGCGGCAAATACACCCCACTATCCAGCATGCTGCGAAAGAATTTCCCGAACGCCTCCGTCTTCGACCTCGACGCCGAATCCCAATCCGTCACCGGTCCCGGCTGAAAGAACCAGGTAAACATCGATCCCACACGATTAAAGCAAAGCGCCACTCCCGCGTCCCGAGCCGCCGCCGCCACGCCCTCCACCAACTCCGCGCTCAGTTTCTCCAACCGCGGATAAATTTCTCCCTTACGATCCCGCAACTGCTTCAACATCGCGCATCCCGCCGCCATCGCCAGCGGATTCCCCGACAGCGTCCCCGCCTGATACATCGGCCCCAGCGGCGCCACCAGATCCATAATCTCCTTCGGCCCGCCATACGCGCCCACCGGCAGCCCTCCGCCAATAATCTTCCCCATCGTCGTCAGGTCAGGGCGAATGTTGTACAACTCCTGCGCTCCGCCAAACGCCACACGAAATCCCGTCATCACTTCGTCAAAAATCAGCACCGACCGCTCCCGCTCCGTCAGCATCCGCAGCCCCACCAGATAATCGTCCGCCGCCGGAACGCATCCCATGTTCCCCACCACCGGCTCCACAATCACGCACGCAATCTGGTGCTTGAATTTCTGAAACGCATGTTCGACCACCGAAAGATTATTGAACGGCAGCGCCAGCGTGAACTGCGTGAACTCCTCCGGCACGCCCGCCGATCCCGGAATCCCCAGCGTGGCCACACCCGACCCCGCCTTCACCAGTAGCGCGTCCGCATGCCCGTGATAGCACCCTTCAAACTTCACAATATATTTTCGTTTCGTATAAGCCCGCGCCAGCCGGATCGCCGACATCGTCGCTTCCGTCCCCGAACTCACAAAGCGCACTTTCTCCACATGCGGAAACGCCCCAATCACCAGCTCCGCCAGATCAGCCTCTGCCGCCGTCGACGCCCCAAAACTCGTCCCGTTGCAAGCCGCCGCCAGAATCGCGTCCAGCACATTCGGTTCCGCATGCCCCAGAATCAGCGGTCCCCACGATCCGATGTAATCGATGTACTCATTCTCGTCCGCGTCCCAAATGTGCGACCCCTTGCCCCGCACAATAAATGGCGGATCGCCTCCCACCGCGCGAAACGCCCGCACCGGTGAATTCACCCCGCCCGGAATCATGCTCTCCGCCCGCTGCTGCAGCCGCCGCGACTGCTCGGTTTTTCTCGATGAAGTGGACGTCATCAATCCCCTCGACTCACGTAGCGGCGGACGCATTCGTCCACCCTCCCTCTTAGGCGCTATCGCTCACTCATGCAACGCATCACTATAGCAGCGCCCTCACCAAGCGGCTCGAAATCCGAATTCATCAGATATTCATCCTTCTGCAATCCCTTTGCAACATCGCCTCAGTACGCTGAATCCATCAAGTTACCCTTCTAACCGGGAGGGTTTTGAGGGACAGTCTCGGGGGCTCCGGACTGTCCTTTTTGTTTTTAGTGTTGCCCGTTAAGACAACGAAATGAGGGTGCCCCATCCTTTCGCGTTCTTTGCGAAAGGGTGGGATACGATGAAGCCTGCGGTGCCGTTTCTTCTCTCTACCTCACTCCTTCCGTTAACCCCAATTAACTCCCCATCGTATAATCACTCCCATGATCACCGTCTCCAAGGAGGACTACCTCAAGTCAATCCTCGAAGCCGAAAGCGAAGGCGAAACCGTAATCTCCGCCCGCCTCGCCGACCTGCTCAAAGTCTCCCCGCCCGCCGTAACCATGGCCCTCCGCCGCCTGAAAAAAGACGGCCTCGTCCGCGTCGAATCCAGCGGCGAAGTCAGCCTCACCGCAGCCGGCCGCAAAATCGCCCGCAAGCTAACCCTCCGCCATCACTTGATCGAACGCATGCTCTCCGAACTCTTCGGCATGGAGTGGTGGAAAGTTCACGACGAAGCTGAACGGCTCGAGCACGCGGTCTCCCCCGACTTCGAAGCCAAACTCCTGGCGAAACTGGGTTCCGATGGCAAATGCCCGCATGGAAACCTAAGCGAACTCGAAGGCCCCGCCAGCCGCCGCCGCCGTGGCCTGGTCCTGCTCGCCGACGCCGAACTCGACAACTCTTACACCGTCAGCGGAATCTACGAACGCGACCGCCGCCTTCTCGAATTCCTGGAACACCGCGGCGTCCGCCCCGGCGCAAAGCTGCGCCTGCTAGAACGCAACTACGACCAGACCCTCACTCTCTCCACCCCCGCCGGAACCGTCTCGCTAGGCCCGGCAGCCTCCGAGCGAGTCTGGTTAACCCAAGCCAAACCCTCAAAACGCTGAGTCCCTTGTCATCCCGAGCAAGCGTTTTTTGCGCAGCGAGGGATCTGGGCGAGCCGCGCGGTGCGTCGCGCCCTTTGCGACGCAATAATCGCGCGTTTGGCTCGCATCCTTTCAAGCTGTTCCGTCCCGATAAAATAGTTAACCATAGTTTATCTTCTCCTATATACTTACGCTAATAAGTGGGCCACGCCCGAAGCTCCGCCGCTTCCTCCGCATGAACGAGACCACCAAAACCACGAAGCCGCCGCGGGAATTGCCTTCGCACGCCCACCTCGACTCCGCCTCCGTCGTCATCACCCACGAAGATATCGATCGCGCCCATGACCGCGACCGCGTCTCCGAAACCCGTGCCCAGCATGGCCCCTGGTCGCGCGCCCGCCTGCTCTGGCTGCTCGTCGGCCCCGGCATCCTCGTCATGCTCGGAGAAAATGACGGCCCCAGCATGCTCTCCTACGCCGCCACCGGCGCGCACTACGGCATCGGATTCTTTCTCCCATTCGTCGTGCTCACCTTCGTCATGGCTTGCGTCGTCCAGGAAATGACCGTCCGCCTCGGCGCCGCTACCCATCGCGGACACGCCGAACTCATCTTCGACCGCTTCGGCCCCTTCTGGGGATGGTTTTCCATGATCGACCTCATGGTCGGCAACTTCCTCACCCTGGTCACCGAATTCATCGCCATCCGCGCCGGCCTCGGATTCTTCGGCGTCCCTCCCGCAATCTCCGTTCTCGGCGCATGGCTAGTCCTATTCGTCGCCCTGATGGCCCACCGCTACTGGACCTGGGAGCGCATCACGCTAGTCGCCGCCATGTTCAATCTGGTCTTCATCCCCGTTGCCCTGCTCACCCACCCCCACTGGGGAGCCATCGGCAGCGCGTTAATCACCTGGGGGCCACGCCCCGGCCTGACGCAGGAAACCGTCATCATTCTGCTCTCCAACATCGGCGCGACCGTCACCCCCTGGATGCTCTTCTTCCAGCAAAGCGCCATCGCCGACAAAGGTCTCACCACGCACGACATCCGCTTCGGCCGCATCGATACCATCCTCGGCGCGACTCTGGCAGCCCTCGCAGCTCTGGCCACCATAATCTGCACCGCCCCGCTCTTCGCGCACGGCATGTCCACCGGAAATTTCGAAGCCGCCGAATTCGCCCAAGCACTTCAACCCTTCGTCGGCCACTGGGGCGCAGCATTGTTCGCGCTAGGAATGTTTGAAGCCGGCATGGTCGCGGCTGTAACGATCTCAACTTCCTCCGCCTACGCCTTCGGAGAAGTCGCTCACCGTCCGCACAGTCTGAATCTCCCCTTCCAGCAGGGAAAATCTTTTTACCTGGTCCTGATCCTCGAAGCCGCCGCCGCCGCCGGCCTGGTCCTGATCCCCGGCATCCCCCTGGTCTACATCGTGCTGCTGGTCAACGTCATCGCAGTCCTGGCCATGCCGCCAGCATTGCTGTTCCTCTACCTGCTGGTGAACGATCGTGAAATTATGGGAGACCTCGTCAGCCCGCTATGGGCCAACGCCCTGGCGCTTGCAGTAGTAGTGATCCTGGTCGCCGCCGGCCTGCTATTCGGCATCAGCGTAGTAGCTCCCCACGCCCTGGCTCTAATCGGAGGCAAGTAAATGAGAGAGTAGAAAACCGCGAAGCAGACGTTCGCATAGCAGCCGCGAAGCGGCGAAAGAATACAGCCCACAGCGCAAGCTGTGGGTACGCCATCACGAAATCAACCAGCCCCAGCGGGCGAAAGAAGACTTCTCCCGGAAACGGAGGCGAAGTTAAAATGACACCAAAACTCGATCCCACTCCCGCCGACGAAATCAGCAGCGCCGACCTCGCCTCCGTCGTCGCCTCCCTCGAACCCGATCAACTCATCTCGGAAAAAGAAAAGCATCACTGCCCCCGCCGCCGCCTGACCAGCACCGAAATGATCATCTTCTGGGCCCTCCGCTTCTATCTTGTATTCATGTTCGGAGTCGTCCTCTATCAAATCCTCACCAGCGCGCGATAACCTTCCGCCTCCGCGTGGCGTAGCGCCCTTCCGCTTCGCTCAGGGCAGGCCTTTCAGCGATGCGATCAATCGTCGGAACAACCACCCTGTCATCCCGACCGGAGCCGGAGCGCCAGCGACGGCGGAGCGCCAGCGACGGCGGAGTGGAGGGACCTGTTGTTTTTTCGGCACGCCCTGAGACCTCAACCGCGAGCAACCCTACTCCGGACGATCCGGATAAACCGCCCTCGGAAACCGCAAATGAACCAACCCCGCGCACATCACCAAAACGACCATCGCAAAAATGCTCCCTTCCGGCCCCGCCGACCCTCCCGTAATCCAGTTCGCCCCGTGTACCGACGTATTCAAAAATCGCCCGACCCCCAGCAGCCCGCTGTCCGGCGTGCCGTAGAAAAATGTCTCCGCCCAATCCCACGCCGCATGAAATCCAATCGCGAACCACAAATTACCCGTGCGCCGGATCATCAGGCAAAACAGCAGCCCCGTCACCACCACCTGCAAAATCCCCAGCACGTTCTCCCCGTGATTGCCCAAGTGCGCCGCTCCGAACACCGCCGACAGAAACAGCGCCGCCGGCCAGAATCGTATCCGCCTCGACATCGTGAACAGCCAGTACCCGCGAAAAGCCAACTCCTCATGCAACGACACCGCCAGAAAAGTAACGCCCCACGCCAGCCCCCACCGCAAAACCGCGCCTCCCGCCAGCCCCACCGAGTCGATCTGGAAATGCCCCGAACCCCACTGCGCCAGCAGGATCGCCGAAAGCATGGCGAACCCCCAAACCGCACCTTCCCAAAATCTTTTCCCGAACGCCTGCCCCGGAGGAATCCCATAATCGGCCAGCGAACGCTTCTCCACGCGGGAAACAACCCAAGTCGCGAGCCAGACAAAAAATGCCGCGGCCGCTTTGATCGGCAGTTCGGTCTCCACCGTCAACACCGAATTATTCCGCTTCCCGCCGAGATGCAACCCGAGTATTAGAGCCAACGGAGCAAATGCGATCCCCGCCCAGATCAACAGCCGGATCCGATCATTACGCCACGAGGACTTACGTTGCCCCGAACCTCCCGCGTTCCCCAGATTCGAGTCGCGGCCGGGGCCGGACTCGTTGTTCAATTCCTTGGCTAGAGGTGGACCAGACTCATCAGGCAAGGGTGCCCTCCTTTGTGGAAAGACAAAGTATGACAGTCGCACCTGTACCGCGCCAGTACGATCGCCCGGCGAATTACGGCGGCTGCCCCATTTCTCGCCCGCCCTTAGCGCGAGAAGTGGGAATCGGCGACGCGAAGACAAACCACCCCAAGCATCCCTTCGTGAACCTTCGTGTCCTTAGTGCTTGATGCCTTTCTTTCTGCCTGTCAAACACACTCAGCCCGAGCAAGCATGCCGCAACTAAGCAATTCCACCCCAAACGAATTACACTAATAAGTCTGAAATCTAAATGTGGAGACAGCCGCCCAAGCCTGCCCTGAGCGAAGTCGAAGGGGCTGTCTGCGGAAGCGCAGCTCCGCCGTAATTCATACCGAGGAAGGCCATCATGTCCGTCAACAGCTTCAACAGCAAATCCACCCTCAAAGTCGGCAGCAAAGAATACGAAATCTACCGCCTCGACGCCCTCGACAAGCAAGGCATCCCGACGACTCATCTCCCGTTCTCCCTCCGCATCCTGCTCGAAAACCTCCTCCGCACCGAAGACGGCCGCAACGTCACCAAAGAAGAAATCCGCGCCCTCGCTAGTTGGAACAAGCATTCCAAGCCAGAAAAAGAAATCGCCTTCACCCCCAGCCGCGTCCTCCTGCAGGATTTCACCGGCGTCCCCTGCGTAGTCGACCTGGCCGCCATGCGCGACGCCATGCAAACCCTCGGCGGCGACCCCGCTCTCATCAATCCTCTGCAACCGGTCGAGCTAGTCATCGACCACTCCGTGCAAGTCGACGAATTCGGCACCTCCACCGCCTTCGACATGAACGCCCTGCTCGAATTCCAGCGCAACAAAGAGCGCTACTCCTTCCTCCGCTGGGGCCAAACCGGCTTCCGCAATCTAGCCATCGTCCCTCCCGACACCGGCATCGTCCACCAAGTCAACCTGGAATATCTAGCCCGCGTAGTCTTCGTGAACGAAACCAACGGCGCTGGCGACAGAAACGCCAAACGCCAAGCCTACCCCGACACCCTGGTGGGCACCGACAGCCACACGACAATGATTAATGGTTTGGGGGTTTTAGGTTGGGGCGTGGGTGGGATCGAGGCCGAGGCTGCGATGCTCGGGCAGCCTGTTTCCATGCTGATTCCGTTGGTGGTGGGGGTGAAGCTGACCGGGCGGTTGCGCGAAGGCGCGACAGCGACTGATTTTGTTCTCACTGTGACTGAGATGTTGCGCAAGCATGGGGTCGTCGGGAAATTCGTGGAGTACTTCGGTCCTGGCCTGAGGGATTTGCGCCTCGCCGATCGCGCGACTATTGCCAACATGTCTCCCGAATACGGCGCGACATGCGGAATTTTTCCCATCGACAAAGAGACGCTGCGCTATCTGAAGCTCACCGGCCGCAGCGAAGATCAGATTGCGCTGGTGGAAGCCTACAGCCGCGAGCAAGGCTTGTTTCACGACGAAAAAGCTCCCGAGGCGGAATATTCCGAACTGCTCTCGCTCGATCTCGCGACCGTCGAGCCGAGTCTGGCTGGCCCAAAGCGCCCGCAGGATCGCGTCGTGCTCTCGCAGGCAGGCGAGTCGTTCAATAAGGCGCTGCCTTCGCTGATCAAGCCGAAATCGGCAAAAACCACGGGTGCGCCGACCAACGCCAAGACTTGGGAGTCCGAAGGCGGCAGCCCTGCTGCAATCGGCGTGGAAGATCCCAACGTCCACGAACATGTTTCCGCTTCGGTGAAAGATTCCCTGAAGCACGGCAGCGTGGTCATCGCGGCGATCACTTCGTGTACCAACACGTCCAACCCATCCGTCCTGATCGGCGCCGGCCTCCTCGCCAAAAAGGCTGTCGAGAAAGGCCTAACCATGCCGCCGTGGGTGAAAACGTCGCTCGCGCCCGGCTCAAAAACTGTGACCGACTATCTCGCCAAGGCCGGCCTGACGCCTTATCTTGAGAAGCTGAAGTTTCATCTAGTCGGCTACGGATGCACAACTTGTATCGGCAACTCGGGCCCGCTGCCCGAAGAAGTTTCGAAAGCCATCGACGAGAAAGAGTTAGTCGTCGCCTCAGTGCTCTCCGGCAATCGCAATTTCGAAGGCCGCATCAATTCCGAAGTCCGCGCCAATTATCTGATGTCCCCCCCGCTGGTTGTTGCGTTTGCGCTGGCCGGACGCATCGACATCGACCTGCGCAAGGACCCCATCGGCAAAGGCCGCGACGGTCAGCCCGTCTACATGGCCGACATCTGGCCCTCGCAGCGCGAGATCGAAGAGACCATGCAGCAGTCGATCACGTCGGAAATGTTTTCCAAATCCTACGCCGACGTTTTCCAGGGCGACGAGCGCTGGCGCGGCCTGGCCGTGCCCAAAGGCCAGACTTACTTGTGGGAGGAGGATTCCACCTACATCCGCCGCGCTCCGTATTTCGACGACATGACGGTGAAGCCCGCGCCCGTCGCGGACATCAAGCAGGCGCGCGTGCTCGCCGTTCTCGGCGACAGCGTCACCACCGACCACATCTCGCCCGCCGGGTCAATTAAGAAAGATGGGCCCGCCGGAAAATATTTGCAGGAGCGTGGCGTGAAGCCCGCGGATTTCAACTCCTACGGCTCGCGCCGCGGCAATCACGAAGTCATGGTGCGCGGCACCTTCGCCAACGTCCGCCTGCGCAACAAGCTGGTCGCGACCGAAGGCGGATTCACCCGCCATCTGCCAACCTCGACCGAAATGTCGATCTTCGACGCGTCCGAAAAATATCGCGCCGCCGGCATTCCGCTCGTTGTGTTGGCCGGAAAAGAATACGGCTCCGGCTCCTCGCGCGACTGGGCCGCCAAAGGCCCCGCCCTGCTGGGCGTGCGCGCCGTGATCGCCGAAAGCTACGAACGCATTCACCGCTCCAACCTGGTCGGCATGGGAGTCCTGCCCCTGCAATTCCCCGCCGGCCAGAACTCCGAATCGCTCAAGCTGACCGGAGAAGAAGTCTTCGAAATCACCGGCATCCGCGACCTGGTCGACCACTTCGCCGCCGGCCGCGAAGTAAAAGTCCGCGCCACGGCAGACGGCGGTGGAAACAATAAGACGACGGAGTTTAGCGCGCTCGTCCGAATCGACACGCCGCAGGAAGCCCTCTACTACGCCAACGGCGGGATCTTGCAGTATGTGTTACGGCAGTTGTTGGCGACGAAGGCGAAGACTGTAAGCGTGTAACCCTCATCGGGTCCGCGTTGGAAAAACACCCTGTCATCCCGACCGGAGCCGGAGCGCCCGCGACGGCGGAGTGGAGGGACCTGGGGCTTCGTGTGGCCAGCGATCCGCGTGCAGGAGTCGCGGACGTTCGCATCAAGAAATCAAACCATCTTGTGTGGGCAGCATCGCCACCCGCCCTTACAAAAGCGCAAGGACGGGGCACCCACAATTCCGGAGTGGGAAAGAAAGAACGTAGAAGGCTGGGCCACCGCCCGTTAACGGACAAGGTCACGCACCCTGATCGGGCGCCAGAAAAATTTGGCGTCCAGGAGCCGGCTGCCGGCATCACATTTGAAGAAGAGAAGGGAGGGCTCCCATGTGCTGCGACCATTGTCATCACGAAATCGCTCCTGGAACTGAGAGAACTCTGGGGGATGCGGTGAAGGGC
>JBEKRY010000101.1:0-15898 GCA_049517555.1 Candidatus Sulfotelmatobacter sp.
CTGGCTGCGGATCGCGGCGCATTATCTGCTGATGCGTCCGGCGATCATCCTGCTGGGCTGGCCGCGCGTTGCCGGGCGCGAACACTTGCGCGGTGTGGAAGGACCGCTGCTGGTGGTCTCGAATCATATCGGCGACGTCGATGCGGGATTCATTTTGACCGCTCTGCCTGCGCGCTTCCGGCATCGTCTTGCCATAGCCACTCGCGGCGAGGATTTGGAAGCGTTGCGATCGCCTGCGCCAGATCGCGGATTCTTTGCGCGGATGTATGACCGGGCGGGGTGGATTTTGGGGGTCTCGTTGCTGAATTTATTTCCGCTGCCGCGCGAAGCCGGGTTCCGCAAGAGTTTCGCCTATGCGGGGCAGGCTGTCGATCGCGGCTGCAGTGTGCTGGTGTTTCCCGAGGGCCGGCATACTTCGGATGGAAAGATAAATCCGTTTCGTGCCGGGATCGGGCTGCTGGCGGGGAACCTCGACATTCCAGTTCTGCCGATTCGAATTGAAGGCCTGTTTGAACTGAAGCACGCGGGAAAGAGGTTTGCGGCGCCGGGGAAGATTCGCGTGCGCATCGGCGAGCCCATTCGATTTCCGCCGGGGACGGATCCGCAGAAGATTGCGGCCGAGCTGCAGGCAGCGGTGGAGCGACTCTGACCGCCTAGCAAGACCCGTGTTCGAGTCGAGAGTGGCTGAGTTCGAGCGTGGCGTCATCCCGAGCGGAGCCGCTTTTCAGGCGGAGAGAGGGATCCCCTGAAATTCGTGCCTTGGGAGATCCCTCCCGCGGCTGAACTATGCCGCGGTTCGGGATGACGCAAGGACTAGAGATTTAAGCTGAGCCACTACCGCAAACTCCATCCAGGGAAGGTTCCGCACCGTTCTCGAGTCGCGCCCGGTTCCTATGGGTCGACGCGAATCTTCGCCATCATGCCGGCGTCTTCGTGGTCGAGGATGTGGCAGTGATAGATGAAAGTACCGGCGATATTCGGATCGCGGAAGTCCATGCGAACCGTGATGCTCGGATAGGGTCCGCTGCCGGTCCAGAAGGGCACGGGAAAGGTATCCTGCATCGTTGGATTTGCGACCGGGACTCCGTTGACTGCCAGCACCAGGAAATGGATCTGGTGCATGTGGAAGGCATGTTCTTCGGAAGTGTGGTTTTCGATGGTCCAGTCTTCCACGGCGCCGACTTTGGTAACGATGGCGGGCGGTTCGTCCTTGGTGAAGAGTCGGGGTTGTTGTCCGTCGACGGTGATGAAGAAGTTGACTGGAGGATTGGTTCCAATCGCGGCTTCCGAGAAGTAGAGTTTTCTCTGCGTCGTGGCGGTGATCGCAGCGAGTCCGGAGAACCGTTGTGTGACCGGAGGTGCGGGCGTGGCGGGCATTACCGCCGCAGGTTGCTGCACTGCGGTCATGGTGGGAACAATGTCGGCCAGCACTTGCAATGGGTTGGCGTTTCCGACCGGTCCGGTATTGAACGCGTCGTTGACGAAGGTGGCCGCCGTTCCCGTGGGAGGCGCGGTGACGATGAATTCGGCTCGTCCCGCCGGGGGAATGTTGATGGTCTTCACCATGGGATCGCCGGTTACGGGGACGCCGTCGAGGGAAATCACTTCCAGGGTTTGCACGGCGCTGCCGAACAGGACTTTCAATGAAAGGAAAGCTTGCGTAGTGGCGTTGCCGACACGCCAGAATTGTTTCTCGCCCGGTTTCATTTGAATGATCGGCGAAGGACTGCCGGGATAGAGTGCGGGCTGGAAATTCAGCGTGAGCTGGTACGGGCCGGGGATCCACGACAGCGGATGAAGATACTGCTGGCGGATCATGAACACGCGTTCGGTGAGTCCCGCGACTTGCGGCTTTATTTTTTCGATGCCGTTGATGATGATGGCCCCGGCTGCGCCTCCATTCACTTGCAGTGCCGTGTAACCGTGAGGATGCGGATGGTACCAGTAGAGTCCGGGCGGTTCGTTGGCGGGAATCTGAATCTGATAGCGGAACGGCGTGAGGCTGGGCTGGATCAGCGTGTTAATCACATCGTCCTGGTGGCAGACCGGCGGGACGTTCAAGCCATGAAAATGTATGTTCGTGGTGTTGTAGTCCATGATCTGACTCTGGCAGGGATCGGTGGAACCCGAGGGGGCGGCTAAGGAAGAGTCGGGGTGCGTCATGGACATGGACATGGGCATCGGACGCTTGGCGTTGATGGTGAGCGGATTGACGTTCAGCTGATCGGTCAAATCGAGCGTGAGGGTATCGCCGGGGTTCAAGCGCAGCGTAGGAGCTTCGGTTGTGCCACCGCTTCCCGCGTAGTCGAAGCAATAGTGCATGTAGCCGAAAGCGTCGGCGGCGTTTTGGATGGTAAGCCCGAGCGAAAGCGAGCCGTTCTGGCTGCTGAGACTTAACTGGTCGAGCACGACCGTGCCCGGATTCGGGCGCAATGGACACTGCGGCAACTGTGCCGAGGCGGAGACGAAAGCCAATCCGACGAGCTGTACGGCGAGTGTCCACTTCAAAAAACTACGCATGCTGCGACTCCCTTGAGTGCGATGGCTAAATTATATTCCGCGCTAAAATTGCCGCGGCGGATAGACCCCAATGGATAACAGTGCGGTGCTATTGGGGTCGATTACGGGGGAAGTCTTGGTCTCGGTGAGCGCGCATTTTCCCGCGCTGGAAGTTACATCGAGCACCGCCACTCCGGACGATGCGCCGAACTCCGCGACGTAAAGCACTGAGCCGGTGCCGGTATTGAGTTCAGTTACCGGACTAGAAAGAAATACCCAATTCGCATCGAAGCCCTTCAATTCGGCGGAAGTGCATCCCGGGGAAACCTTGCCGGTGGCGGCGTTGAAGAAGGCCGCAGTGACTTTGCCGACGCTGGTGTTAGCGATGTAAAGCAGCGTCTCGTCGGGGCTGAGATAAACGCTGGCCGCATTGCCCGCATTGCCCACGTTGTAGAGCTTGGTCTTGGTCAGCTTGCCGGAAGAGATGTCGGAAACTTCAACCGTGGTCGTCGTCGACTGATCGCCGAAGATGGCGAAGTGCGCGTCTTGAGTAATGTCAACGCCGGCGGGATAGCGGCTGCTGGCGTATCCCGTGGCGTCCTGCAAATCGCCGTTCGAAACTGGGATTCCGGCCGACAGGTTGAACGATTCAATGGAGCCGTCCCCGTACGTCACGACCATCATATTTCCGTGGACGGCCATGCCACTGATGTTGCCGGCGTTCAGGCCGATGGGCGCGATGTCGCCGAGAAAACTTAATCCACATCCCGGCAGTATGGAGAAAGTTGCGAGAGTCTCCGAGGTGGAGAAGGTCGCGTAGAGATAGGTTCCATTGTTCGCCAGGCCGATGCCGTTGTCAGTGCCGCTATCGGTTGCCTCTGCGGAGAAGTTGCCAAGGTCCTGTTCGGTCTGGATATCAACCCCGCCGACTTCATTGCTGGCGGCGAGAGAAAGATAAGCGCAGGCTTCAGTGGAGTTGCTGAGTATGCTGACGCGATTGGCGTTGAAGTAGCCGCCGGATTCGCCCGCGCCGCCCAGGTTCACCTTCGTCGGATTCTGCGGCGTGCCATCGGACGCAAAGGTGAAGAACGTTCCCGACGTAGGAGTTTGAGGCGGCAAATCATCATTAGTGATGAGGTAGGAGGGGATGCCGGGTTTGGCGGAAACGCCGGGCCCAGGGACAGATTTCGACACAGGCTTGCCGGTCTCAGCCGCGCCTATGAATGCAGTGCACAGCGCGAAGAATAGAAGAAAGCGTAAGAACTTCATGGCGATATTCCTTTTTAAAACCAACCAAGCGCCGTATTCGTCGATGAACTGACGAATACAGCGCTTGGGGGAAAAACGACTGCTACTTCGTCGAAGCCACTGTGAGGCGGCGGTTACTCGATCGTTACCTGCACAGCTTTGGACGGAATTCCGTTCGCCACCACAACCAGAGTGGCTGCTCCGGTGTGGATCGTGGTCGGAATATCGAACTGCGCCGATGTGGTTGCCGAGCCCGTGGCCACGCCGCCCAACCATCCGTGCGTCTTGCAATAGACCACATCGTTCGCTGAATCGACGATGCGAACGATGGGGAAGTTTGTGGCGCTCTGGTTGTCATCACCGTAATAGGCACCCTGGGTCACGCCGTTGAATTGGGTCCCGGTGATTCGGTTGTTCTTGGAGCCGTGCGTCAAAGTCGCGGACACGCTTTTGATGGTTGGAGCGCAACCTGCGCAAGCCTTCCCCGACGGTGTGTAGATCTCGACGTCGGACGAGAAATCCGTGAAGAGAACCTCGCCATTGGGGAGAACAACCAAGTTGCCAACATAGGACGAGTCGATGCCGGCATTCGGCGGAGCCGCGGTCGCATTCATGGTCGTGCCGTCCCATTCGAAGAACTTGCTGCCGGTGTTGAACACGCCGGGGCTGGTATCGAACAGGGCATTGCCATCCGGCAGGACGGCGGCTGGTCCGTCGGCAATGTCGAGCGAGCCGCCGAACTTCGGAGCCGAGGCCCAGGTGCCGTTCGAGATGGTATAGATCGCGTTGTTGGTGGTCGCTCCCGCCGCAAACACGGTTCCGTTCGGCAGTAGGGGCATCGGTCCAAGCTCGAGTGAGGAAGGATCGACCAGGTTCACAACTGTGTTGTTGGAAGGAGTGGTCCATGCTCCGGTGGTTGGGCTATAGATCTGGTAGCCCAACTCGCAGCAGGTGGGTTGGTCGACATACGCGTCGACGGTAAGGATGTCGCCGCCCGGAAGCATCGTCCAACCTTCTTCGTCGTTCCAGTCGAACTTGCCAGTGCCGGTCGTGGCCCACGACGCGGTGGTTCCGGTAAGGGTCAGGATGGCTTCCTGAGAAGTGCAGCAATTGGCCTGCATGTAGTGTCCGTTCGGAAGAATGATGCTCTGTGCGTCACCAACCGTGGTCCAGCCGCTGGGCGCTGCCAGACTCGTCCAGGTATTGGTTGCCGGGTTGTACAGTGCGCCCAGGGTCGTCCAGACGGGGCTGCCGTTGTTGTACTCGCCGCCCATGATGACGACTTCGCCGCTGGGAAGCAATGACGAACCGAAGTAAAGAGGGTTGTAGCCAGAGGGCAGAGTGCCTGCGGCTGACCAGGTTCCGTCGATGTAGCTGCCCTTGGAGTTCGGCACCAGCCGGTACCAGGGGTCGGAGTGTTTGGAGAAATACATGCTGTTGACCAGCACTGAGCCGTCATTGAGCAGTAGGGCATGCGCGACGGGAGATGCCGGAGCATTTTTTGTCGCCGTCCATGTTCCTGCGGTGAACTCCTGAGAGAACGCAATGCTGGACCATGCCAGCAGCGTGAGCGTAGCAATTCCGATTGTTCGGAAACACTTCATAGGGTATTTGACCTCGTCTTTGGACTATTTGAAATCGTGGCTTTGGATGAGGACTTCCGTTGAGCTACCCGCCACAGAAAACAATCATCCCCCCGGGTAGTCCGACTCGAGTCCCAATGTCGATGGATTATAACCCGCGCGGCTGCGGTTCCTGGCACTTGCGGCAAGCGATTTGCGAAGATTTTCTGCAATAAAGAAAATGTCGCAAAGTTTTGCAAACTCGGCCCGCCGGAGAGTTTGCAAGTTCTTGCAACATGTGGCGGGCCCTATTCTTCGTCCACCTGCGTGTCTTCCTGGTGCAGGTCGGCCTCCGGGTGGATTTCGGGAACCTTGGATTCGCGCAGCATACGATTGAGCGCGGTCAAGTCGGCCTTCTTGAATTCGTCCCAGCGTTTTAGGACATCGACGCTGTCATGCTCCGTAGTCGCCAGCGCTTCCATTTGTGCGGAAGTTGGTTCGGCATCGGCTTGCCAGATCTGCTGGTACAAGGTGTCGGCCTCCCCGTTGAGTCGGGTGAGCGTGTTCTCGGCGGATGGCGGAGCCAGGAACCCGGGCGCCACGCCCAGCACGGCGGCAAGTTTTTTCCCTGTAGCTTCAATCGCTTCTTTGGTCGTGTTCGAGGCATTGGCCTGTGTGTTTAGCTTCTCGAGTTGTGCCCGAATCGAGCCGCCCTGCTGCAAGGCTGTCGTCGATTCACTCAGGATGGAAGCCATTTTCATTTCAGCCTGCAACTTTTTCTCCTGGCCGGCCGCGGAGACTTTTACTCGCGGATCCATCTTGATTGTCAACTTGTCGGACAGCGGGGCGCTCGCAGTTGTCCCATCGACCGTCAAGCGGACCGTGTAAGTTCCCGGCAGCGCCGTCGGACCCAGCGGCACACGAGGTGTGTCGTGCGGAATCGCCGCGATTGGATAATCGTGGTGCGCCGCAGCCGGCGTTGGGTAATGCAGGTCCCATACCCAGCGATGCATCCCGGCGGCGGTCGAAAGTTGCCGCGGCTTGCGCACCCAATACAGAGGAATCAGCTGCTTCTGCAATTCTTCCTCGGTCATGTCGGGTTTGTCGGTGTTGGAAAATCGTCGCACGACGTTACTTTGCGCGTCGAGAATTTCCAGAGTGACCGCGGATGCCGCCGTCGGCAGATAGTAATCAAGAATGGCGCCATCGGGCGGATTGGCTGCCGCCGGTTCGTCGGGCGGAAGTGGTGTGTCGGTATAGGTATCGCGTTGCACCCGGTAAGCCGGCGCCGGAGCGAATAGACGGGCTGAATTCACGATCGCGGCCGACGCTTCGCGCAGCGGCGCGATGTCGTCGAGAATCCAGAAGCCGCGCCCGTGTGTTGCCACGATCAGATCGTTTTCATGAATCCAGAGATCGCGCATGGAAGTGTGCGGCAGGTTCAGTTGCAGCGACTGCCAGTGGTCGCCGTCATCGAAGGAAACCCACACCGCGTTTTCCGTGCCCGCGAATAACAGGCCCTTGCGTACCGGATCTTCGCGCACCGTATCGACCGGGCCGAAGTCTGGAAGGCCGGCTGTGATCAGCTTCCATGTCTTCCCGCCGTCGTGCGTGCGGTAAATGTAAGGATGCATATCGTTGATGCGGAACCGGCTCACCGACGCATAGGCGGTCTCGTCATCGAAGTGTGAAGCCGAGAGTTGCGTGACTTTGTTCCATGCCGCGAGTTCTTTGGGCGTGATGTCAGTCCAATTCTTCCCGGCGTTCCGCGTAATCCAAATCAGGCCGTCGTCGGTTCCAGCCCAAAGAGTGTTCACAGTCTTAAACGATGGAGCCAGCGCATAGATCACACCCCGCTGTTTCTCAGCGCCCTTGGGGACGAGCGCGCCAACGCTGGCAGGTATCTCCGGATGCTCGCGGGTCAAGTCCGGACTGACCGTCTTCCACGAATTGCCGCCATCGATCGTCTTGAACAGAACGTTGGTGGCGTAATAAAGAATGTGCGGGTCCAGTGGCGAGAACATCAGCGGCTCGGTGCGGTCGGCGCGATATTTGGGACTGCGCACTGGAATCGGCGTGACGTTTTGCACCTGGCCGGTCGACCAATGAAACTTGGAAACTTCGGTTCGTCCACCGCCGTAAACGATGTCAGGATCGAGCGGGTCCGGGGCCGCGTATCCGTACTCGATTACGCCCACGGGATGCCATTCGCGAAAAGTGATGGCGCCGTCGTTGCCACGACTGGAAATGCAGACCGAACCACTTTCCTGCTGTCCCGCGCAAACCCGATAAGGAAACGAATTGTCGGCGATGGCATGGTAAAGCTGCGCCGTGGGCTGGTTGTACCACGAACTCCAACTCTCGCCGCCGTTCACGGTGACGATCGCACCCTGATCACTGACGATCAGAATAATGTTGCCGTTGTTGGGATTGATCCAAAGATTCTGGTAGTCGTCGCCGCCGGGTGCGCCGCGAAAACTCATCCAGGTTTTGCCGCCATCGCTCGAGCGCATGGTCACCGTACTGACCACGTAGACCAGGTCAGGATTTTTAGGATCAACTCTGGGTTTCGAAAGATCGCCGCCGCCGATGCGCCCCGCCGGGCGAGGGTCGTCGGTGATCTGCGCCCAGGAGTCGCCTGCGTCATCCGAGCGATAGACGCTCAGTTTTCCCGATGCCGCAGCCAGAGTCGCGTAAAGGCGGCGAGGCTCGCTGGGCGCGACCACAACATAGATCTGCGAGAGATCTTTCGGCAAGCCATTGGTCAGCGGATGCCAGGTGCTGCCACCATCGGTCGACTTGAAGAGTCCGCCGCCCGCGCCGTTAAATCCGTTGCCATCTTCCCACGGTCCCTGACGAGCCTCCCACATCGAGGCGTAGACTACATCGGGGTTCGAAGGATCAATCTCAACGTCGGAGCCTCCCGTGTTTTCATCTTTCCCAATGACTCGCTGCCAGTTTTGACCACCGTCGGTCGAGCGATAGATTCCACGTTCCTCGCTCGGTCCATAAGGATGTCCGAGCACCGCGGCGAACACACGGTTCGGATCGCGCGGATCGACGGCCAGCGCGGGAATCTGTTGTCCGTCGACCAGGCCGAGATGGGTCCACGTCTTGCCCGCGTCCGTGGATTTATAAATGCCGTTCCCCACCGAGAGGTCGGGGCGATGGAGCCCCTCGCCGCTGCTGACATAAATAATGTTGGGGTCAGACGGCGCGACTGCAATGGCGCCAATCGATTGCGTCGGTTCCTGATCGAAGATAGGATTCCAGGTGCGGCCGTAGTCGTCCGTTTTCCAGACCCCGCCATTCACCTGCGCGACGTAAAACACATTCGGCTGGCTGGGCACGCCCTCGGCCGCACGCGTGCGCCCTCCGCGAAACGGCCCCACCATTCGCCAGTGCAATTCCTGGTAAGTACTTTCCGGAACCTGCGTCCACCCTGTAGCCGGGGCTAGAAAATAGGACAGCAAAAGAGCGAAGCACGCGACCAGACGAACCACGGCCACTGCATAAAATCGTTTCAAATTCTCCCCCTCCAACCGCGAACGGCAAACCAAATTAGGATAACTCATAAGCAGAATCCAAGTCTTAGCCGCGAAGCGGCGAAAGAATGCAGCCCACGGCGCAAGCCGTGGGTCCGGGAAGGAAAAATCAGCAAGCCCTGGACGGGGCGAAAGGAAAGATTCCGATCCTTTCCACGGTGCCCCCGCAGGAAAACACAGCCTGTTTCCGCGATCGCGTTGACGCCTCCCGGCATCGCACCTAAGATGATCGACTAAGCACGATCAACCAAACATGATCAACCAAACATGATCAACCAGACCATCTCGCACTACCGCATCACCGGCCGGCTGGGCAGCGGCGGGATGGGTGTGGTGTACGAGGCGGAAGACCTGAACCTGGGCCGCAAGGTCGCGCTGAAATTCCTGCCGCCGCAACTGTCGAGCGACCAGAACGCGCTCGACCGTTTTCTTCTGGAGGCGCGCGCCGCGTCAGCGCTGAATCATCCCAACATCTGCACGATTTATGCCGTCGAAAAATCCCAGAATGAAGCCGAGGGCGCCCAATCGTTCATTGCGATGGAACTGCTCGAGGGGCAAAATCTCGAACAGAAACTTTATGCGGGCGCGCTGCCGGTCGGCCCGTCGCTCGACGTCGCGATTCAACTTGCGGACGCGCTCGATGCCGCGCATGCCAAGGGCATCATTCATCGCGACATCAAGCCGGGGAATATTTTTCTTAGCCCACGCGGACAAGTGAAGGTGCTGGACTTCGGCCTGGCCAAGCTCATCCGTCCAGAGATGCAGCTAGAAACGATCGGCGCCACGCAGGACTCGCCAGCTCCGGCGAACCTGACCAGTCCGGGCGCGACCGTGGGCACGATCGCATTTATGTCTCCGGAGCAGGCCCGCGGCGAAGAACTCGACACTCGCACCGACCTGTTTTCGCTGGGCGCCGTGATCTATCAGATGGCGACCGGCAAGCAGCCTTTTTCTGGAGCGACTTCGGCGGTGGTGTTTCACGCCATTCTCGAACTGGAGCCAGTGTCTCCCTTGCAACTGAATGCGGCGCTGCCGCCCAAGCTGCAGGAGATTATTGAGAAGCTGTTAGAGAAGGATCGCGACCTGCGTTATCAGTCCGCCGCGGACCTGCGCGGCGACCTGAAGCGTCTGAAGCGCGATACTGAGTCCGGTCGCAAGCATGCGCCAACGGTCTCCAGCGCAGCCGTCCCAGTTGCGGCGGACTCGATAGCAGTTACGACTGACGCTCGCTCCGCTCCTCGCGCCTCCGGCAGTTCAGCCGTAGTCGCCGCTGCGCGGCAGCACAAACTGGGAACAGGCGTGACCGCTGGCATCGTTGTGGTCTTGGTGGCCGCGGCTGCCTACGGAATCTACGCGTTCCTTGGCCGCAGCCGCCCCGCTCCCTTTCAAAACTTTGCCGTCACCAAAATCACTGAAGGCGGCAAGTCGGTGCTGGCCGCCATTTCTCCCGACGGCAAATACGTTTTGAATCTGGTGCGCGAAAACGGACTGGCCAGCCTCTGGCTGCGCAATGTTCCGACCAACAGCAATACGCAGGTTGAGCCGCCTGCCGACGTTTATTACAACGCCCTGCGTTTCTCTCCCGACGGCAACTATTTTTATTTTGGCCGCAGCGATCCGGGGAATCCCGAACTCAAATTCCTCTACCGCGCGCCGCTTCTGGGCGGATCACCGCAAAAGCTCATCAGCGACATGGATTCGAACATTACCTTTTCTCCCGATGGAAAAAAGTTCGCCTTCATCCGCTTCGACAATCCCGATCCCGGCAAGTACCAGCTGATTGTTCACTCGGTGGACAACGGAGAGGAAAAGATTCTCGCCGGCGGCCCCGACAGCGAGGCATTGAACGCGCCCGCCTGGTCGCCCGACGGAAAGGTCATTGTCGGCCAGGTGATCGATGTGGCGAGCGGATTGATTCGCCTGGTGGCAGTGGATGCGGGCAACGGCCAGCGCAAGCCTTTCTATGGCAGCAACGAGCGCGTCGTTGATAAGCCGGCCTGGCTGCCCGATGGCAGCGGGCTGTTGCTGCTCTCGAAGGAGCAAAGCTCCAATTTCGCTCGCGCGCAGATCGGTTTCGTTTCTTATCCGCGAGGCACCTATTCTTCCATAACGCGCGACACCAGCAGTTACTCCGACCTCAGCGTGGCCAGCAGTGGAAACATTCTAGCTACGGTGCAGAATGAGGACCGATGGAATTTGCAGGTGATGCCCACGGGGGCGCCTGCGGCTCAGGCCCGCCAGGTCAGCCCAACAGACGCCTACACTAACTTTACCTGGACCTCGGACAACCAATGGATCTCCGATCAGGCTAACGTGCTCAATCGTATTGATCCGGCGACCGGCTCCAAGGCGGTTGTTCCCGGTCAGATCCTGAGCGGCGCGCCGTGGGCCTGCGGGCAGGGCGGCTCGGTTGTCTTCGTAAAATTTAGCACTGGCGTGCAAAACATCTGGCGCATGGACGCATCCGGCAACGTGCAGCAAGTCAGCAACGGCAAACTCGACCTTAGCCCGGTGTGCTCGCGAGACGGTAAGTGGGTGTTCTTCCTGCAGCAGAGCGGCGGTGAACCGAAACTGGCCAAAGTTTCCATCGATGGCGGCGCAGTGCAAATCGTTTCAGAATCGCCTGTCGACGGCTCCTTCGATGTTTCGCCGGACGGCACTCTCGCCGCCTTTTCCACCCTGCAACACTCCGGCGAGCACAGGGAAATGCTCGAATTGGTCGAGACCGATGCCGGAAAATTGGTGAAGATGGTGCCCTTCGAGCGCCCGCGCTTTGGTCTGCTGCACTTCTCCCGCGATGGAAAAGGCGTGGTCTATCCCACGCGCGACAACGGCGTCGACAACCTTTGGCTGCAGCCGCTCGACGGCTCCAGGGGCAACCAGCTTACCGATTTCGTTTCCGAGCACATCTTCGACTTCCACTGGTCGTTCGATGGCAAACAGCTAGCTCTGGTGCGCGGCCACACCGACGCCGACGTCGTGCTAATGCGCGACATGCAGCCGTAGGACCTGCAGCATTCCTCGCCGTAGTTTTTTCTTCCGAATCCTTTAAGCCGCCTGCTGCACAGCCGGCGAGTGAGTCTTCATCGGCGGTCCCCAGAGCCAGGCGACGACCACGCCGAAAATGAACATCTCGCTGGTAACTTCGCAGAAGTGCGCCCAGCGGACGGTGTTCGGAAACACCGGATTGGGAACCAGCAGTGTGGCCACTCCGGTCAAGAGCGTGAACACGAGTCCCACTGCGAACGCGCCGCTTCGTTGCGGCAAACCTAGCATCCGGGTGATGGCCAGAGCGAGCAGGATGAACAACGGCCCGCGCACGAAGAACTGCAGAGCCGCGATGGCGGCATTCGAAGGCAGACGTTGCGTTGCGTAAAAATCTTTTACGTACGGAAAGATGATTGCCCCTACTGCGAAATACAGAAAGACGTAAAGCAGGTCGCAGAGTACGAACTTCCACACGAGTTGGCCGCGCGACTGCGATCGAATCGGACGGTAGTGGTCGGTTGATGCGTCTTTGCGTCGGCCAAAGAGGAACGCCCACACTGGAACAGAAAGGACCGCTGATACCAGCGTGTAGAGGAATATTCTTCCCCATTCCAACTGAGTGTTGGGAAGAAAGACAATGGCTTCGATCAGATTGAGGGAAAAGACTATCAGTGGAATGGCCGACACCGCTGCGCCGAGATGCCAACCCCGCCACTCCGTGCGCGCCGCGACTGCGGAGAGTGCGGCGACCGTTATGGCGAGGCTCAGGAGCATCCAGAGAGCGAGATGCGGAACCGCTACGGGTTTCATGGGAATCATCATCCCTGCAACCACTTGAATGACGGCGATTGCGACGAACGCCAGAAGGGTGCGGGGAAATGTTTTCGAGAATGTCATGACGTGCCTCCTTTTCCTTCCTTCTCGTACGTGGTGATTGCGAAACGAGTCCAGTCCAAGAGTGATTCGTAACTTCGGATTCCGCATTCCAGGGCTAGTCGCGCGGATGCTGGCGCGGCTTTCATAGCCTGTAACTGTTCGCGCAAGTTCTGCAGGTGGGGCTGGAGTGCGGTTTCGAGAGATTTGAGTATTGCGAGCGAGGCCGCAGGTCCGATGGCGGGTTCGCTGAGTGCGAAGCGGAGCATGACGGTCTTCAGCCCTGACAAGAGGTCTTCGCGGGCGAGGGGGAGGGTAATCCAGGCCTTGAGTTCGGCGAGACCCTTCGGAGTGAGACGGAAAATCTGGCGGCGGCGCAGGCCTGAGCCTTCCTCGACCGTGCCGCGAATCAGGCCTTGCTTTTCCAGTCGCTGCAATGCCGGGTAGATTGCGCCCGGGCTGCCGCTGTAAGTCTTCATCGACGTCGAAGAGAAGACTTTGCGCAGGTCGTAGCCGGACGACGGCTTCTGGAGCAGGCCGAGCAGGGCGTAACCGAGCGCGGGAATTTTCCGTGAGCTCATTTGGTTGAGGAGTCCAGGTGGAGTTCGATCTGGCGGCGAATCTGATGGTCGGATGGCGGACCGCAGTCGACGAACGCCGCGTCAGAGCATTCGCGCTGGTGGACTTTCACGAGATTCTCCAGAGTTGCGGACAGGATTCTTCCGTCTTTCATACTTATCTTGATTTCGACGTCGAAAGTTTCCTTGCCGACTTGCGCGACGTATTTCCCGGCGGCGTTCTTCCCCTTCACGTCGATCCAGTTGTTCGGCGTGTCCGACACGGGCGCTTGCATCCACGGCGCGGGCAACTTCACTTTCGGCTGCGGCGGAGGAACGTGCCGCACCAGCAAGGTCGCGACCTCGGTGGAGGCGTTCAGTTCTTTCAGCGTCAGATCGAAATCGATGGAGTCTTCGCCCAGGATCACGTAGCTTCCATCGGCCCAGGAGGATGGGCCGCCGAACTTGACGTAGGCGTGATCTCCGGCGCGCGTGAGGGTGCTCTGCCCGATCGCGAGCCAGAGGTCGCTGTAGAAGGTTAGCAGGTCGGTGATGGGGCCGATCAGGAACGGCTGAACCTGGCTGAGGTCGGGGATGGACGGTTGAATTGCGAGATCGAGCGAGAGCGTCTGGCGGAAGTTCAGGCTCGCGGGCGACAGCGACATGGGAGCGTTCGACTTGAAATTGGACCAGGCATACTCTTCGACGAAGTGTCCGCTTGCATTCTTGTTTGCTACGCCGCTGGCCTGGACTTCATAGATCCATCCGTCGTTGTTGGCTTTCATATGGTAGGTGAGTTTTTCGCCTTCGGTGTAGTGGCGTGTCAGCGGGCTGGGGGCTGGCGTGGATGGATTTGCGCTCTGCGCGGGAAGATGGGGCGCGCAGAGCGCGCATAGGAGGATGAAACTAAGCCGCTGCAAGATTGGCGAGGACCGGTGCATATTGGCTGCTCCTTATAGTACTACACGTACTATAACGAAACGTACTATAAAAATCAATTTGGCCCAGACAGAAAAGCAGGTTCCTCGACTCTGCATGATTTTCCACTTCGCGGAAAATCATGCTCCGCTCGGAATGACAACGTGGGGAAGGGATCGGTAATCAGGAAGAATCGGAACGACGGCGTGAGGAGTGGAAACCGAATCCCGGCAAATGTACGGTAAAAGACTAAGGGCGGCCATTGCTGGCCGCCCTCATTCGAATTGTGGCTTGCGAAGCGGGGTTAGACGCCCTTGACGTTTTCGGCCTGCCAGCCCTTGGGGCCTTTGACCACGTCAAACTGCACTTGCTGACCTTCCTGCAGGCTGCGGAAACCGCTGGCCTGAATGGCGGAGAAATGCACGAAGACATCCTCGCCGTTCTGGCGGCTGATAAAACCGTAGCCCTTGGCGTCGTTAAACCACTTCACTGTTCCTGTTTCCATGATGGTGCTTGTTCCTTTTTGTTGATGTAGCGCTGAAACTTTCAGGATCTTCTTGCAGGAAGGTCACTCGCTGGGTTGAGCGGAATGCTTGTACTGCGAAGGAGAATCTAAAGTCAAACGCAGCTAAATTATAGGGAAAGTGCCATAGAAAAAGCTACATATTTGCTTTGAGCTATGGGTAAACAATTGAGGGGCAGAGTGTTATGGTTCGTCCGTGAATGGAAGGTTTGGCCGCGGCTTGCGACCTTTTCGCGAACGATTCATCATGTAGGGATGAGTTTAAAGATGCGCCTGCGGATTTTGCTGGTTTCGGTTTTGCTCACGGCTGCGGCTTGGGCTGGGATTGTGGATGACGTGCGCCTCGACCTAGCGCAGAACAACTTTTCTGCCGCGGAGGCGGCGCTGAATTCTTATCGCAACCAGCAGGGGGTTACCGCCGAATATCTGGAAGCTTATTCGTGGCTGGGGCGGGGCGCTCTGGCGCAGCAACAATACGACCGGGCGGCGGCTTACGCGAAGCAGACTCAGACTCAGGCGCTGGAGTTGTTGAAGCAGCGTCCGCTGGACGCTGAGCCGCATCTGCCGATCGCGTTGGGAGCGGCGCTGGAAGTCCAGTCGCAAGTGCTGGCAGCGCGCGGGCAGCGGACGCAGGCGGTCGCACTGCTACAATCCGCGCTCCAGGCCTATGGGAATACTTCGATTCGCGCGCGGCTGCAGAAGAACCTGAACTTGCTGGCATTGCAAGGGAAGGTTGCGCCGGCGCTGAAAGAGGACTCGTTCCTGGGAGCGAAACTGCCTCTGCCGGCCCAGCTCAAGGGATCTCCAGTGCTGCTGTTTTTCTGGGCGCACTGGTGCGCCGATTGCAAGGCGGAAGCCCCGATTATTACGCAGCTGCGTTCGGAGTTTGCCAGCCAGGGACTGCAGGTGATTGGACCGACCCGGCTCTACGGCTACACGGCGCAGATTGAGCATGCGTCGGCGGGTGATGAGACGCAATATATCGACGCGGTGCGGCATCGTTTTTATGGTGGGCTGCTCGACATGCCGGTGCCGGTCAGCAAGTACAACTTCGATACTTACGGGGCGTCGACCACGCCGACGCTGGTGCTGGTGGATCGCGCGGGGAAAGTGGCTTGGTACCATCCGGGGGCGGTGCAGTATGCGGAGCTGCGGGGCGAGATTGAGAAGGTGGTGGCGCGGTGA
>JBEKRY010000102.1:0-18568 GCA_049517555.1 Candidatus Sulfotelmatobacter sp.
GCGGCGAGAGTTAGCAGAGGTCTTTTTATGGCGGGCATGAGGCGATTGTAGCAAGGATGACGCGGGTCTGTTCAAGAGTTGACGCGTGTAGCGTGTATCGTTACACTATACGCGAGGGCGCTAATCCATGCGCATGCACAAGCCACCGCACCCCGGACTGGTTCTCCGCGAATACCTCGGGGACGTGGCCGTATCCACGGCGGCGGCCCATCTGCGGGTCACGCGTGTGACTCTATCCCGTGTGCTGAACACCAAGGCCGGAATCTCCGCTGCGATGGCGATTCGTTTGGCGGCCGCTTTGGGGACCACGCCAGAACTGTGGATGAACATGCAGGCGCAGTACGACCTGTGGCGGGCGAAACAGGCTCGGCAGCCGGCGGTGCGGAGGTTCGCGCACGTTGCGGCGGGCTGACGTCACGGGACGAGTCGGGAGGCGATTGTCGAGAAGGCTTCTTTTCTTCGTCCTGCGTCCTCATCCGACAGGCTGAACATCTCCTTCCAAACAACGGCGACGATCCTCTCTATTTCCTCTCGCGTGATCTTTTCGCCGCTTCTTTGCTCCGCTTCGCCAACACGATCCGCAATCATCTCTGCTTCCGATTCATATTCGTCATCCGGGGCCCCCGTCGACAGAAGGCCCTCGACATCCTCGTAACGCAGCAATTCGTTGATAAGGTCAAGTCGTGTCATGTAAGCCCCCGCACAGCGACTTGAATCCCTCAGCCTGTCTTTTTCGGTCTTCCGCCAAGCTTGCCGTTGGCTTTGGCGGCGGCGCGCTTGCCGGCGCTGCGGGACTTGCCTCCGATTTGTCCAAGTCTGGATGCCATCCAGCGCTTCGAGCCTAAAAAACCTTCCAGCAGACCAGGGATATAGAGATCGGCGTCCAGTTTGGGGAAGTGTATGCCCAGGCCGGATGGAGTGATCTCGATTTCTTCGAGCTCTGACGGCCGGGCGTTCTGCAGGCCTTCGGCGTCGAGCGGTGAGAAGCTCAATTCCAGCTTGGAGCTGAGGCGGATCACAATGCGGTTGCTGGCGCGGTCGTAGTGAGCCGCAACGGTTTGGGGAACCGACGACTGCAGATCTTTCGCCCGCCGGTTCGCTAGCTCGAAATAATTAGGGGTTGCCATGAATTCTCTCCCATGCGGCGCAGAGTTCTGCCAGATGCCCCGCTAGCGCGCTGTGGATCCGCGCGATTTCACGCCTCGAAAATCCATAATTCTCACGTAACTCCACGGGGCCAGCCGGACAATTCAAGTTGAACACCGCTTCACAACCTCTACCGATCACGTGCATATGAGCGGGTCTATGATCGTTGGGATAAACCACCACCCTCAATCCCTCGATTCGCAGAACCGTCGGCATTAGTATTGTATCCTAAGCGCTTGGGTTATGGAAAGTCCGATCTGATCGATCGGCACGTGTCCCGCTCAGTTCCTCAGCGTCTTCCCCGTCTTCAGCGTGAACTGAATTCTCTCCTGCGTCTTCTTCTCACCGCAGAGGGACTTGAATCCTTCGCGCTCGAGGTCGAGGATGTACTGCTCGCTCACCGGAGTGCCCGGTGTGACATTGCCGCCGCAGAGGACTTCGGCGATCTTGCCGCCCAGCTTCACTTCGTAGTCGGTGATGTAGTCGCCCTGGCGCATGAGATAAACGCCCATCTTGAGCGCGGCGAGAAGGCTTTCGCCGGGCGCGGGAATGTCGGTGCGCGGCACGGGCGGCTCGTAGCCGGCGCGGGCGAGTTCGAGGGCGCGGGCCTTGGCGTCAGAGAGCACGCGCTCGCGGTTCATGGTGATGCGGTCGGCGTCGGAAATGAATCCTAGGCCGCGGGCTTCGTGCGCCGAGGTGGCGACTTTGGCGGTGGCGATGGTTTCGAAAGCTTTCTTCAGGGCCTCCATCATTTCGACGGAACCGGCGAGAACTTCACCGGAGACTTTGCCGCGCGAGGCCGCGGCGCTGTCAACGGCGCGCAGCAGCATTTCTTTGCAGCCGCCGCCGCCGGGGAGTAGACCGACGCCGACTTCGACCAATCCGGCATAGAGTTCGGCGTGTGGCTGGCGCGCGGCGGCGTGCAGAGAAATCTCCGTGCCTCCGCCCAGGCATAGGCCGAACGGCGCGACCACGACCGGTTTTGGGGAGAACTTGATGGCTTGCGTCATCCCCTGAAACTGGCGGATGGCGAGGTCAACGTCGTCCCACTCGTCTTCCTGCACGCTCATGAGCAGCAGCATGAGGTTGGCGCCGACGGAAAAGTTCGGGGCGTCGTTGGTGATGACGAACGCGTCGAAGGCATCGCCCGGGCCATTAGGTTTTAGGGTTTGACTAATAAGACTGATAATGTCGGAGCCCAGCGAGTTCATCTTACTGTGGAACTCCAGGCAGGCCACGCCGTCGCCCAGATCGATCAGCGATGCGCCGGAGTTTTTCTTTACCACGCCGTGGGATTTCTTCGCGACCGTCGTCGACCACACGCCGGCGGGAACTTCAACCACTTGCCAGTTGCCGGTTGCCAGTTGCCAGTATTTCCGGCCAGAGGCTGTTCTGGGATCGTCGGCGTACCACGACTTCTGGCCTGCGGCCAGGAGTTTTTCTACGTTCGCCGCCACTGGCTTGCCTTCCTTTTTCATGCGGGCGACGGTGGCTTCGACGCCGGCGGCGTCCCACAATTCAAATGGACCAAGCTCCCAGTTGAAGCCGAGGCGCATGGCGCGGTCGATTTCAACGATCGAGTCGGAAATTTCGGGCACGCGATTGGCGGAGTACGTCCACAGATCGGAAAGCGCTGCCCAGAGAAACGCGCCGGCTTTATCGTTCTTTTGCGGAGCAGCGCCGTCGAGGCCGAGCAGGGTGCGCAGGCGAGTTCCCGTGTCGTCGATATTCTTCGCCATATCGAGCGAGGAAAATTTCGGCTTCTGCCCCCACATTCTTCTTGTAGAAGCCGCCTTTGGTTTTGTCGCCGAGCATTTTCCGTTCCAACATCTTGCTGAAGAAGTCGGGCAGACGGAGATCGCTGCGTTCATCTTTGACGTTCGAGGTCATGTTGCCGACTACATGGCCGAGAATGTCGAGGCCGACCAGGTCGATGGTGCGGAACGTGGCCGATCGCGGCCAGCCGACGGCTTGTCCAGTCAGGGCGTCGACCTCTTCGATGGTCAGGTCCATTTCCTGCATCAGGCGCATCACGTTCAATACTGAAAATGTCCCGATGCGGTTGCCGATGAAGTTAGGCGTGTCTTTAGCGAGCACTACGCCTTTGCCGAGATGCACATCGCAGAAATGCGAGACCGCGTCGATCAGGGCGCGGTCGGCTTCGGGCGTGGGAATCAGCTCGAGCAGGCGCATGTAGCGCGGGGGATTGAAAAAATGCGTGCCAAACCACGACCGGCGGAAATCGTCGGAGAATCCCTCGGCAATTTTGGCCACGGGCAGGCCGCTGGTGTTGGTGGTGATAATCGTGCCGGGCCTGCGGATGGCTTCTACCTTTTTCAATAACGCCCGCTTGAGGTCGAGATTCTCGACTACGGCTTCGATGATCCAGTCGACGTCGGCGAGTTTCTCCATGTCGTCTTCGAAGTTGCCGACCGTGACCAGGCGGGCGAGGGAAGCTTCCATAAACGCTGCCGGCTTCGATTTCTTCGCGGCCTCGAGCCCCGCAGTCGCGATCTTGTTCCGTGCCGGGCCGTCGGCGTCAGCGGGAACAATATCCAGCAAGCAGCTGGGAACGCCGGCATTGGCAAAATGCGCAGCGATGCGAGCGCCCATGGTTCCGGCGCCCAGGATGGCAACTTTATGAATGCGCTTCATGAATGGCCTCAAACGAAAGTCTTCACCACGGGGGGCACGGAGTACACAGAGAATTTCGAATTGAATTGCAAACTGCCAATGGTAATCGCTTGGAGGGCAATTTATCTAGCGCCAGAAATCACAAGTCCGGATGGGCTTTGACATACTCGATCGCCTTGCGCGCCATCTTTTTCTCGCCGCCGTAGGCCAGTAATTTGGGCGCGTCGTCCAGGCGCACCCACCGGGCACGGGCGACTTCGATCCGCATTGCGTCGGAGACATCGTCGATGCGTCCGGATGCGTAGCGCACCAGGTAAAAGCTCACGATCTTGAACACGCGTTCCCCATCGCCCCAGGAGCGCACGTAGACATACTTGCTGTCACCGAGTTTCGTGATAAGAACGGCGGTGATCCCGGTTTCTTCGCGGACTTCGCGCAGCGCCGCTTCGAGCGGTTTTTCGCCCGGATCAACCAGGCCCTTCGGCAGGCAAAGAACCGGCATTGGCTTCGAGCGAGCTTCGCGTCTCGCGGGACCGGGATCAGCAGCCGGGGCGGCGTAAGGTAGTTCGATGGCAGCTATCCACCAACTGCCGTCTTTCCTGCGAAGGACTACTCCGCCGGCTGAGATTTCGCGCACCATAGCTCCAATCCACCATATTTTACCCACTCTACCGTTGGCAACTTAGCAGGAATACAGGAGTTTCGTCGCCGACCTGCTGGCCGTGGGGTAACGGGTTACGGTGCCCGTTGGGGTCTCTAACGTAATGCCTTGTAGCACCGTTGTGCTCTTACCGGCATCCAAGGAACTGTGTCATCTTACCCTTGTGTGGGGTGTGGTTCCGGCCGATCTTGGGCTGGAAACACGGAGTTGGCTGTGAAAAGTCTGGGGAAAATCATTCGGACGGTGCGGGCCTTTAGCCGGGAACTCTCCCGTAATGCCGCGCCGCCTGTCGTGGCGCCCCGTGCGCCCGCGATTGGCCTGGCCCTGGGCGGAGGATTTGCCCGCGGCATCGCCCACATCGGAGTTCTCAAAGTTCTGGAGGAAGAAGGCATTCCGGTCCGCGTCGTGACCGGGACCAGCGTAGGTGCGCTCATCGGCGCCTGTTACTGCAGCGGCCTGTCCCTCACCGAAATGCAGGATGTGGCGCACAGCGTGCGTTTCACCACCTTCGCGCGCTGGACGCTCTCGCGTTTCGGCTTCGCCTCGAATGACCGCATGGTCGCGTTCCTGACCCGCACTTTGAAATGTAAGACGTTTGAAGAGCTGCGCATTCCGCTGGGGGTAACCGCGACCGACTTCAATACCGGCGAAGGCGTGGTGTTTCACTCCGGTTCGATCGTCGACCCGGTGCGCGCCAGTTGCGCCTATCCCGGAATGTTTCTGCCGGTGGAGATTCGCGGGCGCTACCTGATCGATGGCATGTTGTCGCATCCGGTGCCCACGCGTCCCTTGCTCGAAATGGGCGCCGAGCGCGTGCTGGCGGTGCATTTGAAGGGTACGTGGGCCGTTGGTGGGCCACCCCGCCATCTGTTCGACGTGATCGGACAATCGTTCGCCATCGCGCAGGATGCCATGTCCAGCCTGTGGCGCGGTGCGGCCGACGTGGTCATCGAACCCGACGTCGCCGGATTCGCCTACGACGACTTCAAGCGCGCCGACGACCTGATCCACGCCGGCGAAGTGGCCATGCGAAAAGCTCTGCCGCAAGTAAGAAAGTGGCTGGCAATACCGACAGATACAACTTACCCTGCGACGGAGCGCCGTGTGGAACCACAAACCGCGCCCATGCCGGCGGACTGAGGAGAACAATTCTCAGGTTTCCTCAACAACCTCAATCTCGTTTCCTTCAGGATCGTGGATTTCAAAATACCGGATGCCTTGACGATCTTTCTCGATTGTCCCGACGTCGACGCCACGCGCCGCCATTACATCTCTCATCCGGGCGATCTTCTTAGTGAACAGAATTGCAGTCTTGCCAGTTCCGAAACCACCGCGAGTCGTGAGCACCACCGAGTTGCCGTCTGCCTTGAATCGAAACGTGGCGATGCCGGACTCGTTCCAATCGGTTTCGCTTAACTTGCGCAGTCGGAGTTTGTCGATGTACCAGGGTGACACCGCGTCGATGTTCCGCACCAGAATGCGCGTGCTGGCCGGAATGGAAAACCCAGCGGCTTTCCAGGGGAAATACCATTTAGCGCCGGGTGCGGGCAGCGTTTCGAACAGGTAATGTCTCTTGATCCACATTGCCATGCCAAAACAACTGTAGGCACATGTGGTTACCACGAGACGCAGAGCCTTGTGCCCGTCCACCACTCCCCCGCCAAGGAGAAGATCGGGTACAAAGAACAGAAAGTAACCAGCCCACAGCCATCGCTCCAGAGGCTTTAATGACGGATCGAAGATACTTGCCGCACCCCACAGAATCAGCAAACTTAGATACGGAGCAAAAACGAGCAGCCAAAACCAGACAGGATGGACGAGCAGGTGCACAAATCCTCCTAACGGCTACGTCCGCACTCGGTGGCTAGCGTAGCACAAGGCAATCTCTCGCGGTCGTAATCAGATCTGGGGGTAGAATTTCGCTTGATCGACGGATGCTGAGGAGTTAAACTGTCTAGTCAGACTAGTCAGATACGACACCGGGAACACGGAAGGTTCCATGAAAAAGCGTGACCGTGCAGTTGTCCCAACTCGCCAGGCCAGCCTGAAGTCCGCCAGCGAATCCTGGCAGGTTCAGACCGCCAAAGCCCGCTTCAGCGAAGTGTTCCGCCGCGCCCGAACGGAAGGGCCGCAGCGGATCACGAAGCAGGGTAAGGAAAGCGTGGTAATGGTGGCCGAGGAGCAGTACCAGCACCTGGTGGGAAAGGCGCGCCAGCCGGGCAATATCGTCGACTTCTTCCGGCAGTCGCCACTCATGGGCCTCAAGCTTGATCTCACGCGGGATTGCAGCCCGGCGCGCGATATCGACCTATGAGCGGATTTCTGCTGGATACGAACTGCATTTCCGAGCTGATTCGCAGCCGGCCCGAACCGCGCGTCGTGGATTGGCTAGGGGCTGCGGACGAAGGCCTGCTCTACCTGAGCGTCCTGACTTTGGGAGAAATCCGCAATGGCGCCGCCTTCTTGCCGCAAAGCAAGCGCCGCACGCAGCTCGAGATGTGGCTGGAAACGGATCTGCAGGTACGCTTTGCGGGAAGAATTCTGGGCATCGACGGTGTGATTGCGGACCGTTGGGGATGGCTCACCGCGGAAGCCAAACGGAAGGGACGTCCACTCGCAGCCATTGATGGCCTGCTCGCCGCAACCGCGCTTCATCACAATCTAACGATGGTCTCCCGCAACGTCAACGACTTCGCAAGCGCGCAAGTCGCCGTTCTGAATCCTTGGAAAGCATGATGGCCCTCATGCTGAGGCCACGATTTTCCCGGCCTCTTCCCGAATCCGTTTCCACGCGTTCTCCACGTGCCGTGCCTGCGTGTGGGTCTGGCCTATGCAAAGGCGCAGGGTGAGCTTGCCGTTGAGCTTGGTGTGCGTCAGAAACAAGTCGCCGCTGCGGTTCAGGCGATCCATGATGGTCTGATTCGCCGCGTCCCCTGCCCTGTGCCGAAAGCACACCAGGTTCAGGGGCACGGGCGCGGCCAGTTCGAAGCGGTCGTCTTTTCTTACCCAGTCGGCGAACTGCTGCGCGAGTTGCACGTGCTGGCGAATGTGGTGCTGCAAGCCCTCGACGCCATAGTGGCGGATCACAAACCACAACTTCAGCGAGCGGAAGCGGCGTCCCAGCTGGATTTGCCAGTCGCGGTAGTCAATGACCGCGCCCGACTCCGTAGCCTGGTTGCGCAAATATTCCGGCAGGATGCTCAGGGTCTGAATCAGCGCCTTGCGGTCGGCGACCCAGAAACAGTTGCAGTCGAAGTTGGTGAACATCCATTTATGCGGATTGAAGTTGTAGCTGTGGGCGAGTTCAACGCCGTTTTGCAAATGCCGGAATTCAGGGCAAAGCATGGCCGTGCCCGACATGGCCGCGTCCACGTGCAGCCAGAGATTGTGCTGGCGGCACACGGCGCCGATGGCGGCAACCGGATCCATCGCGTTCGATGAAGTTGTCCCTACGGTCGCGCACACAAAAAACGGAGTCAGCCCGGCGCGCAGGTCGGCGTCAATCTGGCGTGCCAGAGCTTCCGGCTGCATCGCGAGATTCTGGTCGACTTCGATCAGCCGCAGATTTTCAACCCCGATGCCGGCAATCATCGCGGCCTTTTCGAGCGAGGAGTGAGTCTGCGTCGAGGCGTAGGCGATGAGGCGGCCGTCGCATCCCTTCTTGTTGCTCGCGTAGTTGGTGGCGCGTTCCCGCGCCGCCAGCAGAGCGCACAACGCGGCGCTCGAAGCCGTGTCTTGGATCACGCCGCCGCCCGTGCTCGACGACAGAAATTTCTCGGGCAGGCCGAGCATGGCTACCAGCCAGTCCATGACATGAGTTTCGAGTTCCGTACAAGCCGGGCTGGTCGACCACAGCATGCCCTGCACGTCCAGGCCGGACGAAAGGAGATCGCCCAGAATTCCGGGCCCGGACGCGTTGCTCGGGAAATAGGCGAAGAAATTGGGCGACTGCCAGTGGGTGACGCCGGGCAGAATTAAGCGCTCGACATCCTTCAGCAGTGCATCAAAAGGCTCGCCCTGCGCCGGCGGATTCGCCGGCAGCGCGGCGCGAAGCTCTCCTGGCTTTACTTGCGAGAGCACAGGGAACGATTCGACCCGGGCCTGGTAGTCGGCGATCCAGTCGACCACGGCATGGCCGTGGCGGCGAAACTCGTCGGGCGTCATGTGAAAAGACTTCTCGTCAGCCAAAGCTGTTCTCCAAACAACCTTACTTCAATCGTCCAAAGTACACGCGCGTCTTGTAGTCGAATGTGGCGCGTCCCGAGATGGCGTGCGCGTCGAAGATCCGCCGCAGCTCGCGCAGCATGGGCGCGTAATTCGGATGCTCCGGCCCGGGCGCGTACGACGACGACAGCAGCCGGCCTTCGATTCCCGTATAGTCGAACTCCTGCCGCACCGCAAAGATCCGCTCCTGAAATGGCACGGGATCGAAGAATTGATGGATCTCATCCGTAGTGCCCTCGTGGCGCACGTCGGCGTAGTCGGTCGCGTAAGTCAGCAGGAGTTGCTCATACTCGCGCAGAAAGGGAGTCGAGTCGGTGAGCCGCTCGTTCCACAGAAGCACCAGCCATCCTCCAGGCCGCAGAATGCGCACAAACTCTTGCCGCGCCGGCGCGCGATGAAACCAGTGCGCGGCCTGTGCCGCGGTGACGAAATCGATGCTCGTGTCGGCGAGCGTAGTCGCTTCCGCGGTTCCCGCCACGCTGGTGAACTTCGGGAACGACGTTAGCAAGCGCTCCCCGGCCTGCCGCATCTCGGCGTTGGGCTCGACTCCGAAAACGTGGTTGCCGTTCTCCAGCAGCATGCGCGTCCAGATCCCGGTGCCAGAGGCAACATCCGCAACAACCTGAGCAGGCGTGAGGCCGCATTCATCTCGCAGGGTACGCATGACCTCTGGCGGATATCCCGGTCGGTAACGGACATAGTTCTCTACGCGATCGGAGAAGCGGCTCGTGGCGTTGGGTGCGGGCATAAGCAATGTGGCAGGATTTTTCATCTTGCCAGAAAGCCATTCTAACGGCAGGATAGATGTGTTGTCCCTCCCCGCTGGTCTAACAGACACTTATGCGAGTAGTCATCAAAGTCGGCACCAGCCTGATCGCCCCCGGCGGGCAGATTGACATCAATTTGCTGCGCGGTATGGTCGATCAGTTCGATCTCTCGAAGAACGAATATCTCATCGTCACTTCCGGCGCGATTGCCGCGGGCATGTCAGGCCTGGAACTGCAGGCGAAGCCCAACGATGTTCCCCGCATGCAAGCCTGTGCCGCGGTCGGACAGAGCAAGCTGATGCACACTTACGAACGGCTGTTCTTCGGCAAGAAAGTAGTCGCGCAACTGCTGCTGTCGAGCGACGACTTCACCTCGCCCGTGCGCTACCGAAATCTGCAGAACGCGCTGGCCGAGTTGCTGGCGCTGGGCGTGGTGCCCATCGTCAATGAAAATGACAGCGTTTCGGTGCGCGAGTTGGAAGGCGCGTTCGGCGACAACGACGAACTCAGCTCGCTGCTGGCGACGGCCGTCAAGGCAGACTGGCTGTTGCTGTTGACCAACGTGGACGGTTTCCTGGTCCCGAACGGACGCAAGAAGCCGCGCCTGCAGCGCGTGATTCGCAAGCTCACTCCCACGCTCGAAGCGCAATGCAACGGCAAGAGTTCGCTGGGGCGCGGCGGCATGATCTCGAAACTGCGCGCCGCCAAACTGGCCAGCGAAGGCGGAGTTCACGTCGCGATTGTGAACGGTCGCCATCCCAAGGCCATCACCGCGGGGATGGAACGCAAAATCGGAACGTACTTTCCGCCGCAGAAAGATAGATAATCGAAGGTCTAGATCATCGAATCAATTAGCATTCGAATCCATGGCTGCCACTCTTACTACCGCCGCTTCCACGCAGGAAAAATTGCTGCGCGCCCGCGCTGCATCGGGAAAGCTGGTGTTGCTTTCGACGCAGGAAAAAAACTCCCTGCTGCTGGCCATCGCCGACGCCCTTGAAGCCGAATCCAATGTGAAGAGCATCCTTGCCGCGAACCGCGAAGACCTTGAGGCGTCCGGTCTGGAAGGCGCGATGCGCGACCGCCTGCTGCTGACTCCTGCGCGGATCAAAGACATGGCGAGCGGAGTACGCGATGTTGCCGCGCTGCCCGATCCCATCGGCGAGACGCTAGCCGAGTGGACCAAGTCGAATGGCCTGCGTATCCGCAAGTTGCGGGTGCCGCTGGGTGTGGTGGGAATTATCTACGAGTCGCGTCCGAACGTGACCGTCGACACGGCTGTGCTGGCGCTCAAAACCGGCAACGCGATCGTACTGCGCTGCGGTAAGGAAGCGGCGCAGAGCTGCCAGCGTCTGGTCGAGATTATGGCAGGAGTTCCTGGTGTGCCGGAGGGCGCAATCGAACTTCTCGATTCGAGCACTCGCGAATCGGTTCATGACCTGATCAAAGCCCGCGGCCTGGTCGACGTCATCATCCCCCGTGGCGGCGCTGGGCTCATCACGTTTGTCACCGAGAATTCCACGGTGCCGGTCATCGAGACCGGAGCAGGGAACTGCCACATCTTCGTCGACGAGTCGGCCGACTTCGACATGGCCGACCGCATTGTGATCAACGCCAAGACGCAGCGTCCGTCGGTTTGTAACGCGGCCGAAAAGTTGCTGGTGCACGAGCGCGTCGCGGCGGATTATATTCCGCGGATCGTGAAGAAGTTGATCGAAGCCGGAGTCGAGGTGCGCGGCGACGGCAAAGCCCGCAGCCTCGCTGCGGGAGTGTCAGTCGGCCCGGCGACTGAGCAAGATTGGCATGAAGAGTATCTGCGACTGTGTATGGCGGTGGCCGTGGTCGCCAACGTCGACGACGCCATCGCCCACATCAACCACTACTCGACCAAACACAGCGATTCCATCGTGACGCACGATGAAGCGAACGCCCGAAAATTTCTGCGCGGCGTGGATTCGGCCGCGGTTTACTGGAACGCCTCGACCCGCTTCACCGATGGCGCGGAATTCGGCTTCGGCGCCGAGATGGGCATCAGCACCCAGAAACTCCACTGCCGCGGGCCATTCGCACTGGCGGAGTTGACTTCCTCGAAGTATGAAATCATCGGGACCGGGCAGGTGCGGTAGTCCCCGTTAACGCCAAACCGGAACTCTCATCACGTCAAAGTGATGGTCGTAGGTCCAGACTTCCAGCTCCATCCGCGAAGCCAACGCTGCCAGGGTAGCGTCAACCAAACTGATGCGCTGATCGGCCAAGGTTCGCACTGTCATGAACCCGCGGGTGTAGTCTTCCGCTGTGAGATTCACGAACGGCGCGTCAGCGACTTCAGCCAGCCAAGCCAGGGCCGCGCCTGCGCCGAGTTTGATAAGGAGTAGCGAGTAAGCCTCAAGCAAGATCGAGTATGGGATCAGGATCTCTCGCCGATCACGGGACAACTCCTCCAATTCTCGGAGGGCCCGTTCATGGTGCTCGTCTCGTTCGTCGTTGGCCGCGTACAGCGGACCCGTATCCGCAAGAACGGCGCGGATCATTTCTTCATGCCCGTTAAGTAAAGGTCGTGGTTCACACTAACGTCGCTACTCCCGCTGCTCCCTTTAGGGGTGATCTTCAGCGGACGGAAAGTCCGCAGAAATCCTCGTTCGCGCAAGTATTCGCGCAGGGCCGCCTGCATGACCGCCGTGAGCGCAGGAGGGGCCTCCTGGGCCTTTACATAATCATCGACGGCTGCGGCCAGATCGTCGGGAAGAGTCATAGTCGCTCGTTTCATGGACAAAGTATATCACATCGCAGCACCAGTTGGTGAACTTGGTGAAGTTAGTGTAAAAGACGAATAAAAAGCGAAAGTAGGCGGCAGTCTTATCGGCAACCCCTTGTACCTCGCAGGCTTGTGCTACCTTACTAGTTTTCGCCTCCAAGCCATGAAACTCATTCCCGCAGTGGTTCTTTCTGTGGCCATCTTGTTTTCGGGTTCGTCTGCGCCGTTTGGCGCGAGGGTGCCATCAGCTTCCAGTGCTACTCCGGTCATCTTCGGTTTTCGCGACTCCGCCGCCGAGCAGGCCGCAGAATCGCAATTCCTCGCCGTGCCCGATTGCAAGCTGGCGGAAGATCACCTGCGCATTCTGACCAGGGCTCCTCACATGGCGGGCACCATCGAGGACAAAGCGACCGCCGAATACGTGGCGCAGAAATTCCGCGCCGCCGGGCTCGACACCGAGATCGTCGAATACAAAGTCTGGATGAACTATCCCTCCGAAATCAGCGTCGATTTGATCGCGCCTGTCGGCGTTGAAATGCACGGCCCTACGCGCGAGCATGTCGACCACGATCCATTTCAAGACGATCCCCGTGTGGTCATGCCCTTCAGCGGCATGTCGCCTTCGGGCGATGTCGAAGCCGACGTGGTCTATGCTAATTACGGCTCACCGGAGGACTTCGAAAAACTCGACAAGCTCAAAGTCGATGTGCGCGGCAAGATTGTGCTGGTGCGCTATGGGCAAAATTTTCGCGGGGTCAAAGTCTTGGTGGCGCAGGAACGGGGCGCGGCGGGCGTGATTCTCTACTCAGATCCCGCCGACGATGGCTGGAAGCGCGGTGATAAGTATCCCGAAGGGCCGTGGCTGCCAGATACCGGCGTGCAGCGCGGGTCGGTGGGATACATGTTCGAGTTTCCCGGAGACCCGACCACACCGGGGATTGCGTCGGTGCCATCGCTGCCTGAGTCGGAGCGCATTTCTCCGCAACAGTCGAAGCAGATGCCGAAGATTCCCGTCACTCCGTTGTCGTACCACGACGCGTGGCCCATTCTGCAGCATCTGGGGGGGGCGGACTCGCCGCGCGAGTGGCAGGGCGCGCTGCCGTTTACTTACCACGTTGGCCCCGGACCGGCGAAGGTGAAGATGCACCTGCGGCAGGACTACCAGTTCCGCACGCTGTGGGATGTGATCGGGCGAGTGCGCGGCAGCGAGTTGCCGGAGGAGTGGGTGGTCGCGGGCAATCATCGCGACGCGTGGGTCTTCGGCGCGGTCGATCCCAACAGCGGTACATCGGCAATGCTCGAGGCCGTACACGGCGTCGGCGATTTGCTGAAGTCAGGCTGGAAACCGAAACGCACGTTGATCTTCGCCAGTTGGGACGGCGAAGAAGAAGGCTTGATGGGCTCGACCGAATGGGCGGAACAGCACGAAGCAGAGCTGGCGAATGCGTCCGCATATTTCAATATGGACGTCGCGGTTTCCGGGTCGAAGTTCGGCGCGTCGGCCGTGCCCACTCTCAAACAATTTCTGCGCGATGTAACCAAAGTTGTAGCCAGCCCGAAAGGCGGGACGGTCTACGAAGCCTGGCAGAAGGCGGCGCAGCCGGACGCACTCTTGACGCAGTCTTCGGGAGAGACGTTTACAGAAAACCACCGACTTCCGGCCGCGCTGGGTAAGGGCGACGTCCCGGTGGGCGACCTGGGCAGCGGTTCGGATTACACCGCATTTCTACAGCACTTAGGAGTTCCGTCGACCGACATGGGTTCGAGCGGTCCTTATGGCGTATACCATTCGGTGTTCGATAATTTTGCGTGGTTCAAGAAATTCGCCGACCCCGAGTTCGTGTACGTACAGGAAATGGCGCGCGTCTTCGGCCTCGAGGCCGTGCGTATGGCCGATGCGGACGTCTTACCCTATGACTACGAGGAATACGGCAAAGAAATCGCCGTTTATATCGAAACCGCACGCAAGCGGGCGGAAGATAAATTCGGCAACAATGGGCTCGACTTTGCCGCCGTCAATGCCGCGGCTCGCCATTTCGAGAGCGCGGGCATGAAAATGCTGGCGAAACAAAAGAGTCCACAGCAGGATGCTGCGCGGCTGAACCAGGCTCTGCGCGGGGCGGAACGGGCGCTGCTGGTGCCGCAGGGACTGCCCCATCGTCCCTGGTTTCGCCACGTGATTTATGCGCCCGGCGAATATACCGGATACGCGGCAGTGGTCATTCCCGGAGTGAATGAAGCTCTCGACCAGGGTGATAGCGAGCGGGCGCGCCAGCAATTGGCGGCGCTCACGGCTGCATTGGAGCGTGCCGCCAAAACCCTGGAAGGGAACCGGTAGATATTACCCCGGCAATTGACTAGTCATCTGACTAGTCAGTATAATGCCTCCAGAGGTCTTACTTTATGGGCTCCTGGCAACTGCAAGATGCAAAATCCCGCTTCAGCGAGTTCCTGAATACCGCGCTAAAAGAGGGTCCGCAGGTGGTCACGCGTCGGGGGGTGGAGGCCGCCGTTCTTGTGCCGATTGAAGAATGGCGCCGCATGCAACAGGCAAATCGCCCCAACATAAAAGATTTGCTGCTCGGCCCCGGGCCTCGTTTTGAGATGGTCCTTCCTCCGCGAAGAAGGTGGAAGCGCCGGCCACCCATCGATTTCAGCGGTCCTGACTTCAAGTGATTCGCTATTTGCTGGATACCAACGTCATCTCCGAACTGCGCAAGACCGCGCCGCACGGGGCAGTGGTGGCGTGGCTGGAGACGCTTCGCGTCGAGCAGATTTTTGTCTCCGCCGTGACTATGGGAGAATTGCAGGCAGGCGTTGAACTCACGCGACGGCAGAACGCCGTCAAAGCCCGTGAGATTGAAACCTGGTTGACTTCCGTGGAAATGTCATTCGCGTTTGTGCCGATGGATCCGGCGTGTTTCCGGGAATGGGCGCGTCTGATGGCTGGCAAGCCCGACGTCCTTCGAGAGGACGCCATGATTGGCGCAACCGCCAGAGTTCACGGGTTCGAGGTAGCCACGCGAGATGAGGGAGATTTTAAGCGCCTCGGTGTAAGAATCATCAACCCGTTTAAAGTTGGTCGCAACACCTTGGCTAACGACAAATGACCTCCGCCCACGTCTTCGGTGAGTTTCTGCGTACGCTGCCGGCTTCGGCGGCGGCGACTTTTCTGGCGCTGTTTCCGATTGTCGATCCCTTTGGCGGCGTTCCTATCTTTTTCAGCATGACTTCGACGTGGAGTGCGCAAGACCGGCGCCGCACCGCGATCAAGACCGGGCTGTGGGTGTTCGTGATCCTGGTGACGTTTCTCTTCTTCGGACGATTCGTGCTTCAATTCTTCGGGATCTCGCTGCCGGTGATCAAGATCGCTGGCGGCCTGATCGTAGCCAATACGGCCTGGGGTATGGTGACATCGCATGCGCGCATCACGCCGGAGGAAAGTCACGAGGCCGAGGACAAAGAAGATATTTCTCTGACTCCGCTGGCGATGCCCCTGATGTCGGGTCCGGGCGCGATTGGAGTCGTCATGGCACTCGCGGCTCATGTGGACAACGCGGCGGCCTATCTCGGGATGGTCATCGGAATCGCTGCAATCGCGCTCAGCGTGTCCCTGTTCTTCGGCCTGGGAGGGCCGCTGGTGCGCCGTCTGGGGCCGAGTGCCGTCGGCGCCATCAACAAGATCTTCGGCTTTCTCATCCTGGCCATCGCCGTCCAACTGGTATGGAACGGGCTGGCCGACTTCCACAACTGAAGGCGACCTGAACTGAACGAACCTGGGAAGTTTCCGGGAACTTCGCTGGTTCCAGTCCCGTACCTTAAGACAGGCGCTTTTGCGCCTGAGAGGTGCTTCATGCCTGGAAGGTCTTTTGTCCGTTTGAATCCGGTCTACAAAACGGTGTTGGCCTGCCTGTTTCTGCTTCCGTTCTGCACAGCTCCGTCGTTCGCGGCCGCCCCTTGGAGCCATGACTGGGACTATGAAGAGACGCACAGCGACGTCCGCGAGTTTGCCGCCGCCGGCTTCGTGCACGTGCGCCTGAGCGTGGGCGACGTGCACATCAAGCGCGGCGACGCCAGCAAGATCAGCCTGCGCTACACGGTGAAGTCGAGCCGCGAGAAGAACGTCAAAGACGCGACGATGAATTTTGACGTTCACGGCAACGATGCCACGATCGAATTTCACGCGCCCTCCGGCGGCAACACGCAGTTTGACGTGGAACTCGAAGTCCCGCAAAACACCAATCTCGACGTGCATGCCAAAGTCGGCGATGTCACGGTAGACGACGTGGAAGGCGACAAGGATCTGACTCTGGGTGTCGGCGACATCCGCGTGGGCAAGGGCCATGCGGGATATCGCCTGGTGAACGCGAGCACCGGCATCGGCGATGTCGATGGCGATGGCTACGGCGAAACCAGCGGCTGGCTGGGCAAGACCCTGAAGTATCACGGCGAGGGCAAGTACGAACTGCGGGCGCACGTCGGCGTGGGAGACGTGCATCTAGAGTAGGGAATTAGGTTTTCGAACTGAGCGGCGGGGGTATCCCCCCTCCCCCCTTAATCTCCGGAATCATGGAGTTAGCGCGAAATTCCTCGCAAAATACGTTTGTCAAAGAACTTAGATACTAAAATCCGTGAAGCAAAGGATTTAGGGCGGGACCAATCGCGACCTGAACCATAATTGCGCATGCTGAATGTTGAAGGCAAGGTTGGATGTCACAATGCGCGCTGTGGAAAAGTTTTCAGGGAGTCTGTTGGCGTGCCCGTTCCGCAAGGATTTCCTGGAGGCGCTTGCGATTGAGGGCAAGCTGGGCGCGTGCGTCCTCAGCCATCTTTTTCGCAACCTCGAGCCAGTTCACAGCCATAGCTATAGGTTACTCCACCGGCAATTCTATGGTTTAAACTAATCGCGGGGTCTTGTGCCCATGAACATCAACCTAACGCCTGATCTGGAACGCATCGTCAACGACGAGTTGCGGTCCGGTCATTTTCGCTCCCCGGAGGAAGTAATTGCCAAGGCCCTTGCGGCTCTTCGGGAGAAGGAACGTGTCGCAGTTGCCGGACACAACGGCGGGTACGAGAGTGCGGTGCAGGAAATGCTCAACTTTGTGGCGGAGAACTGCACTCCTCTGCAAGGCATCTCGGTTAAGCAATTGATCCGCGAAGGTCATCGTCTGTGAGTGATCTGGTGCTGGACGCGTCGTTGGCGCTCCAGTGGTTTCTCGAAGATGAGTCTGGCCGCCAATATGGCCTCAGCGTCCTCGCCAGTCTTTCCAGCAAACGCGCCGTAGTTCCCGTCTTGTGGTTTTATGAAGTTGGAAACGGCCTGCTCATGGCCCACCGGCGGAAGCGAATCACTTTCGACCAAATCGATGGTTTTCTGGCGAGGCTGAAAGCTCTCCCGATTGATGCTGCCCAGCAAGATCCGGAAGAAATCCTCGAACTGCCAGAACTCGCTCAAAAGCACGGTCTTACCAACTACGATGCGGCCTATCTCGCGCTGGCGCTGCGCCTCAAAGTGCCCTTGGCAACGACTGATGGTGATCTGCGGAAGGCCGCAGTCGCGGCGGGTGTCGCGATGGTAGCGGGGTAGGTGGAATCCTACCCTTTCGCAAAGAGCGCGAAAGGATGGGGCACCCGGCATCTGGAGTAGGGACCTTGCAACAGCCGGACCCGTCTTGGCTATCAGATTAGACTCGGACCACCGTTAAGCCGAGATCATCCCGAAGTGGCGGAGATTGCCGGTGGCCACGCTGTAACCAAGTTCCATCGCCGTCGTGCCAATCAGCAGATCGGAGAGGGGAAGGCGTATACCTTTGGCCTGGTTCTCTCCGTCTGCTTGCCCGGTGCGGAGAGCGACCGGCACAGTGACGGGATAAACGGGCAGTGCAATGAGAAGTTCCTGGATAAACTGCTGCCGCTTTGCTTTTCGTTGTGGCGTGTCCGCCCGGGCGGCGCCGTGGGCGAGTTCGATCAGGGTTACAACTGAGATGCCGATCTCGGTGTTCCCGACCTTTCTTGAGATCGCTTCTAGAATTTGCCGCGCGTTCTGCTCCGCACGCTCGGCAGTGATGAGCACACTGGAATCAAGAATCAGTCCCATGCGGGTGGTTCGAGCGGTTCGCGCTGACCTTCAACTGCTGCGCTAACATCTTTGGCGAAGTCGGCGTCGATGGTTGCTGTTGATTCCGCGGGCAGCAGAGCGATGCATTCGGAGATGGATCGGCGGGGCGGGGCGGGCGCGTGGATTACCGCGACGGGATGGTTGCCATTCTCGATTACGACCTCCGCACCAGCGCGGACCCGTGCCAGGAGCCCGGCAAAATCGCTGGCAGCTTCGGCTTCAGAGATGTGGATCACATGGTCAGGCATGAAGCGATTATA
>JBEKRY010000103.1:0-15727 GCA_049517555.1 Candidatus Sulfotelmatobacter sp.
TACCAGACGATCGTGCCACAGCAGAACCAGATCGTCTTCTTCCCGTGCGAATTACTGCACGAAATTACAGCGGTGACTTGCGCTTCGCAGCTTTTCGCCGACAGCCGCTTTACTTTGAATGGATGGCTCAGGCATTGAGCAGCTCGGCAAACAACCCGGCATGGGTGGAGTGGATGACAACCCTGATGGGAGAAGTGTCCCAGTCAGGCTTGTCACCCGAAAGCACGTCGCAAGACGGGTTGTCGGAGGAAGTGTCATCGCGGGAGGGAGCGTCGCGGCAGACTCATGCCGCGACGTTTCCTCCTGATCTTTTCTATTGCCTGCTGGATGAACTGCCGCTGCACTTGATTCCGCGGCACACTTTCAAAGCATTGCAGCTTCAACCGCTTCGGGAGAACGATCAGCAAACCCTATATCTGAATCCCGACTGCATTTTGTGTGATGACGGGCGGTTGCCGGAGGAACTCGAGTCGAGAAGGGAACTGTTCTCGCAATTTGCTCTGCAAGGAACTATGGCGTGGGTGCGAAACCCGGCGACCGGAAACCTGCTTCCGTTCTGGCTGGGGCCGCAGCTGGCGAGTATCGCGCGGAGCCTGCGTCGGAATGAAGCAGTGCCAGCGTCTGCGTCAAACGGTATGCCGAACGGAGTTCGGACCCGCGCGCTGAACGTGCTGGCGGCAGCGGGCATCCTGCTTCCCGAAAATCAAATCACACAGCGTCAACAGGAGCGAGCCGAAAGGATCGCGAAGGCGTCTGCTTTGTTCCGCGAGAAGGGCTATGCACCGCTCGGCGACCTGATTCACCCATTTCACATCGCCGCGTTGCGCCGCTATTATCGCTACCTGATCCGCAGCGGCGCGATTCATTTGGGTGATGGCCAAAGCCCACGCCGCTACGTCGCTCATAACGAGCCCGTGGCGCAGTTTTTTCATCAGGACATTGCTGCTACTCTGAGCGCTGTGGCTGGGGAGTCGCTCAAGCCGTCTTATGTCTACATGGCTTCGTACCTGAGTGGAGCGTCACTGAAAAAACACACCGACCGGGCACAATGCGAGTTCAGCATTACTCTTTGCCTGGATTTTTCTCCCGAACCCGTGCTTGAAACTCCGTGGCCGATTTGCCTGGACGCTCCCACGGGGAAGGTCACCGCTTATCAGGCTTTGGGAGACGGCCTCGCCTACCGCGGAACTCGATTGCCCCACTATCGCAGTGCTTTACGCCAGGGGCAGACTTCGACCTCAATCTTCTTTCATTATGTAGCGGAAGATTTCCCTGGGCCCTTGGATTGAAGAGTTGGATTGATCGCGCCCGACGGTTCGCGCCTATGTTATTCGCGAAGTCTACTGCAGCCCCGAGGCGATGTACAAGGTGGACAACGCCTCATTGTAGCTGTAGGCAAAGCGAGTGCCGTCGCGGTTGGCGATAACCGGAGAGACGGCGACCACGCCGGCGGGTGCCCCCGGCCTCAACTCCTGCACCACAGTTTGCTTTCCGGTGGCGATCGCAACCTTGTAGATTTTGCTGGGAAGTTCGCCCGCATGATAGCCGAAGAGGGCGGAACCGTCGCTCGACCATTGTACCGGCACGAATCCAGCCTCCAGCGAGGGGATCGGTCGCGAGAGACCACCCGCGATGGGGTAGATGGCTGCGGCAGAATTCGGTCCAACGCCGACGACGAACCGGTTGTCGGGCGATGAAGGGCCGCACTTGATTCCTTCCGGGGTAACGGCCGTGGTCTTTCCGCCGGCCAGCTCTAACACGTAGCACCGGCCTGCATGCCCCGGCTCGTTCCCATTGGCGATGATCCGTTGCCCATCCTCCAGGAAGCGGGCCCATCCGCTGTTGATGGATTCCAGTCCGCTGGTCTCAATGGGACGGGGCTGGCCGGCTCCGGTCGGCAGCAGGGTGATCTGAGTCGGCTGGCCGGTGAAGGCGATCGCCCACTTTCCATCCGGAGAAAGTCCGCCCCCGCTGCCGTCTCCGAGACGCACCGGGAGAGAGCCGTCCAATTTGCGCAGCGCTACGGCGTGGCCCTTTCCTGTTATCTCGCTGGAATCCTCAAACAACACAGACTGCCCGTCGCGAGAAATGTCCTTGGCTACATTCCAGTCGTGCCAGGAGAGTTCCATGTCCTGCTTGCCGCCCAGTGTGCTGAAGGCCATTGCCATGCGCTTGGAGTTCAACGCCACCAGCACACGGCCGTTCGGGGCAATGTCTTGCAGAGTGATTCCCATGGGCAAGTCCAGCACGGTGCGGACTTTGCCCGAGAGGGTGACCGCCATCAGATTCAGGTTGGTGCCTTTCTCCACGGCCGTGAACCAGATCTCTTTACCATCGGGCCGCCACGCGATTCCCTGTTCCGACGCCCATTCTCGGGTGAGAGTCTGGACATGACCATTCAGGTCAACCACGCAGACCACGCCGAGGTTGTCCCACAGCGTCCGATGATTCATGAAGGCGATCTGGTCGCCTTGGGGGGAGAAACGAATGTGGCTGATCCATCCGCCCGTCTGATACAGAACTTTGCCGATGGGATATTCCAGACGGCTTTGCCCGTCGATATCATGCACCACCGCTAAGCCACCGTGGCCGTCCCAGTCCGCCCAGCGCACGTCGGCCTGCAACTCCTTCGGAGATCCTCCGGCCAACGGGGCGCGTGCCAGCATTCCGTCAACGGTTTCGAACTGGCCGTTATGCGTACCGCGCAGCACGACCGCGAGTTCGTTACTGGGTGAAACAGCCAAAAGATTGGCATCACTTAGATTCAGAGGCTGGGTCAGTAGAGAATCTCCAACCGTGGTGAAGAGCTGTACCGGGTTGTTGTTCCATGCCGCACCGTAAACCACGGACTGACCATTCGACGCAAAACGCGCCGTATATACCGTTCCGGCTTCGAACGTCAGGCGACTGTAAGCCGGAGGCGTCGCCCGGCCCGCAAGAATCATGGCTGCCGCTAGAACGGCAGTCGCCACCGCAAGCAGCGTTACCAGTGCCCAGGGCAATGCAGGGATGGTTCGAACAATTGGCTTCGGCTCCGGAGCCGCTTTGACTTGTGAGGTCCCCGAGAGAGTTTGCAGCGCGAAGACCAGATCCTTGGCCGACTGAAATCGGTTCCCGGGATCTTTTTCCAGACAATGCCGGACGACATCCTGGTATCCCGCGGGAATTGCAGCCTCTTCCATCTGGGCGACGGCTGGTTCCTCGCGCAGGACCGCAGTCATGGTGTCGGCTTCGGTTTCGCCATGAAAGGCGCGGGATCCAGACATGATTTCGTAGAGAATCGCGCCGAAGCTGAAGATGTCGCTGCGGTGATCCACGGGCTTGCCCCGCACCTGCTCGGGCGACATGTAGGCGACTGTGCCAATTACGGCGCCATGTTTGGTCACCGTCGGCATGTCTTCGACGGAACGGTTGTCTTCCGGGGAAGCCAGGAGCTTGGCTACCCCGAAATCCAGAATCTTGATACGCCCGTCGTTGGTGAGGAATAGGTTCTCCGGCTTCAGATCCCTATGAACAATGAGCCGGTCATGCGCGGCGGTCAGGCCCTGAGCGATCTGCAGCGCGTAATCGGCAGCGGCCCGCAAGGGAATGGGGCCCTCGTAAAGGCGCTGGCGCAGGTTTTTCCCCTCGAGCAGCTCCGAGACGATGTAAGGCACTTTGCCTTCAAAACCCACGTCATAAATCGCCAGAATGTTGGGATGGTTCAGCGCGGCAGCAGCCCGAGCTTCCTGCTCGAAGCGGCGCAAATGATCGGGATTGTCGCCGGACGCGGGCCGGATCAACTTCAAGGCGACGAAGCGGTCCAGTCTTTCATCGCGCGCGCGAAAAACTTCGCCCATCGCTCCCGCACCGATGTTTTCGAGGACCCGGTAATGCCCCACGAGCTGGCCGGCCATAAACGGTTAGACGATGGCGATACAGCGACAGCAATACCCCAAGTGCACGTTGCATGGCATGTTAGGGAATACGGCATCCCTCGTCAACAGGATTGCGTACGTTGTGAACCACGCATGAATACGGTCCGAGCCGTGGAGGCACGAGCCAAGCCGCCACTGTCGTCCACGCCAGGGTTGAAGATGCGTGGCGTCCTCGGTTTGCCGCCGGACTCGTGCTATAATTCGTGTTCGCCTGCACACGAATCGAGGCTATGCTGTGATCTCCTCTGAAGGCGAATCCTGCGCCATCCATAGCTCTTTAAGAAGCATCTTTAGACACGAGGTCTAACCATGTCCGGCCATTCAAAATGGGCCACAATCAAGCACAAGAAGGGCGCGCTCGACGCCAAGCGCGGCAAGATTTTCACCCGTCTCATTAAGGAAATCAGCATCGCCGCGAAGAACGGCGGCGGCGATCCTGACACCAACCCGCGTCTGCGCGGAGCCATTCTCGCCGCCAAGAGCGAGAACATGCCCCAGGACAACATCAAGCGCGCCATCCAGCGAGGCACCGGCGAACTGCCCGGCGCCGTTTACGAAGAATTCACGCTCGAGGGCTACGGCCCCGGCGGCGCAGCGGTAATGCTCGACATCAACACCGACAATCGCAACCGCACCGTCAGCGAAATCCGTCACTGCTTCGGCAAGAATGGTGGCAACATGGCGGCGGCTGGCTCGGTCGCCTATTTGTTCCACAAGAAGGGTGACATCCTGATTGCGAAGACCGCCGCAAAAGAGGATGACCTGATGAACATCGTCCTCGAGCATGGCGGTGAGGACCTGAATGACGATGGCGAGAACTGGGAAATCCTGACTGAGACCTCAGCCTACGAAGCGGTGCTCGAAGCGGTCAAGAAGGCCGGCATTGAGCCCGTTTCCGCCAGTGTCGCCATGATCCCGCAGAATTACGTTAAGCTCGAAGGCTCTGCGGCCAACACGATGATCCGTCTGATGGAAGCGCTCGAAGATCAGGACGACGTACAGAACGTGCACTCGAACTTTGACATCGATCAGAAAACGCTGGAAGAAGTTGCGGGATAGTATCAGAGCAAGCGCAGTAGATTTCAGAGCCGCCCTCGCTTCGGGCGGCTTTTGTCTTCGCAATCGACGGTTGATTAAGGGGATTATTTCCTGGGGGGCTTCTTTGCGTGGCGTTTTGATGGGACTCCGCGTTTGCTCTTGACGACGCTTTTACCGGTTCCGCTCGCACCCAACCGCGCCGCCTGCTCCATCGCCGTCTGGATGTAGCGCCGCACCAAGGGACGCTCCACATCGCGCTGGCTCCTGAGCTTAATGTGGCGCATGGTCTTACCCTCGCCTTCCAGCACCCGATTCGGATCGGGCAGCGAACTCCCGCGCGGGAATCCCAAGTTGACGTGCCCCGCGTTGGTCGCGATGTAACAGAACATGTCCTTCATTTTTCCGCTGAACCCGAACCAAATGGCCACTGTGTACACCTGGTAGATCGACTCCGAGGCGTCGGGCGCTTCCTCAAGAATCACCTCTCGCAACGCGAGAGCGAGATCCGAGATGTGCCGGTCGTAGGCTTCGAGGAATTCGAGCAATTGAGGATCCGGGGGGCGTTGCATGGCAGCGGAGCAAATATACACTGAATCGCATGCACCGGAAGCAGGCCGGAGAAATCGTCCGCGAGTTCGTCGAGCCGAAAAGCTATTTCACTCACTCGCGCCCAAAAGTTTTCAACAAGTTCGTGCAAAATGCTGTGGAAAAGAGCCAAAATATCTCCGTAAGTGATTCACCGAAGAGACGCTTTAACACTTTGCACCGGAGCGAGGGCTGGCACTTTCGTGGCGGGACTCGCGGGCAATTATTTTTCGAAGCTTAGACCCTGAAGCTGAGACCATGAAAGTCCGACTCGACAAACTCCTGGTAGATCGTGGCCTGGCCGGCTCGCGCGAGCGCGCTCACGCCCTGATTCTCGCGGGCAAAGTGCTGGTGGACGACCAAAAACTCGAGAAGGCAGGAGCGCAGGTTGCCGCGGAATGCGCTATCCGCTTGTTGGGCGAAGATCTGAAATACGTCAGCCGCGGCGGGCTCAAGCTGGAGTGTGCTCTCGACCACTGGAACATTGCTGTCATGGGCAAGGTTTGTCTGGACGTCGGCGCTTCCACCGGAGGGTTTACCGACTGTCTGCTACAGTGCGGCGCCGCACAAGTCATCGCAGTCGACACCGGCTACGGCCAGATGGATTTCCGGCTCCGCCAGGATGCGCGGGTAAGGCTGCTTGAAAAGACCAACGCTCGCTATCTTAAGCGCGACGCAATCGGCGTCCCTGTGGACCTCATCGTGATGGACGTTTCCTTCATCTCGGCAACTCTGGTTCTTCCGGCTGCGATTGGCGCGGCTTTTCCGGAATTGCCGAAAGAGTTCCCGGACGAATCCGAAGCCCGCCCGAGGCGGCAAATCGTCGTGCTGGTCAAGCCCCAGTTCGAAGCGGGCAGGGAACACGTCGGCAAGGGAGGCATTGTGCGCGACGAAGCTGCGCAATCGGCCTCAGTGGAGAAAGTCAGAACCGCGCTGCAAAGTTTGGGAGCGGTACACACCGACTCGATCGAATCGCCCATCCTGGGCGCGGAAGGTAATCGCGAGTTCCTGCTCTACGGAAAGTTTTAGATTTCTCGGTGTCCTCTGCGTCCTCTGTGGTTAAGTCGTCGAATTTCTGTACAATCTCTCTTTGCCTATGGCCACCCCGCAACCGTCCTCCCTAAAAACCGCGGCCATCCTATCGCGGCCCGAGCGCCCGGAAGTCGCGCAGATCCTCCCCGGGCTTCTCAATTGGCTTGCCGAGCACGGTTACAAAGTGATCATCGATGCGGAAACAGAAGGATACATCGCGGGACAAGAAGTCGTAGCCCGCAGTCAAATGGCGGCGCAAACGCTCGATCTCGTGGTGGTCCTCGGCGGAGATGGAACGCTGCTCTCTGCCGCGCGGGTCACGGCGTCCGTCGACGTGCCCCTGCTCGGAGTCAACCTGGGGTCGCTGGGGTTTCTCACCGAAGTACCGCTGGCCTCGCTCTACTCTATGTTGGATGCGATTGCGCAGGGGAGAGCCGCGGTCGAGCAGCGCGCGCTCATGCAGGTCGATTTGCTGCGCGAGGACACGGTGCGCGGCAGCTACAATGTGTTCAATGACGCGGTAGTCAACAAGACGGTCCTCGCCCGCCTCAACACCTACGACCTCTACATCGACGAGACGTTCGTTTCCAGCTATCGTGCGGACGGCATGATCATCGCCACGCCCACCGGCTCCACGGCGTACTCATTATCGGCGGGCGGACCGGTGCTCATGCCGAGTGTCAATGGCTTTGTGATTACCCCGGTCGCCCCGCACTCGCTCACTCATCGCCCGCTGGTGGTGCCAGATTCCGTGGAGATCGAAATCCTGCTGCGCAGCGATGAGGACGTGGCTTACTTGAGCCTGGATGGACAACCCGGCCTCGATCTGCGCGACGGCGACCGCGTGCGTTGCCGCCGCTCCGAGCATCACGTAAATCTTTTCCGCACCGGGACGGATTTCTTTCACCTGCTCCGCACCAAGCTGAAATGGGGAGAACCGCAGGGCTGATCAAACCGCACAGGCCTGCCCATGAGGGCGACTTACACTTCGCCGCGCAGCAGGTCAGAGATCTTTTCCCGCCGCCGGATCACCTTCACCGACTTGCCCGTCACCAGCACTTCCGCTGCGCGCGGACGGGTGTTGTAGTTCGACGCCAGCACCATTCCGTAAGCGCCAGCGTCAAGAATCGCGAGCTGATCGCCTTCGCTGACCGGAGGCAATTCACGGTCTCTCGCGAAGAAGTCTCCCGTTTCGCACACGGGACCGACGATATCGGTAACCTCGCATTTCGCGATTTCAGATTTCGCCCCCGAACCCTTACTTCGTGTGACTGGAACGATCTCGTGATAGGCGCCGTAAAGCGCAGGCCGGATCAAGTCGTTCATCGCCGCATCCACCACCAGGAATCGCTTGCCGTCATTTTCCTTGCGGTAAATCACCGAAGTGATCAAAACGCCTGCGGGGCCCACGATCGAGCGCCCGGGTTCCAGCAATAGCCGCACTTTCAGACTACGCAAGGGCGCGGCAAGTGCGCTCGCATACGCCGCCACGTCGGCGGAAAACTTCGTGCCGCTCGGCTTGTCATAGCCGATCCCCAACCCGCCGCCCGCATCGATGTAGTCGATGCCGTGGCCGTCTCGGCGCAATTCTCCGACCAGGTCCGCCACGCGCGCCATGGCCTCACCGAAAGGCGCCACATCGGTGATCTGCGACCCGATGTGCACGCTCACGCCGCTCACTTTTATATATGGCGCACCCGCCGCCTTGGCGTACAGCGCCCGCGCTTCGCGAATGGGTACACCGAATTTGTGCTTGCGCAGGCCGGTGGAAATGTAGGGATGAGTCTCAGCCGCGACGTCGGGATTCACGCGCAGCGCCACCGGCGCCGTCTTGCGCAGTCGGTCGGCGGACTCGGCCAGCGCCCATAATTCCGACTCGCTCTCGACGTTGAAGAGCATGATGCCGGCTTTTAGCGCCGCGGTGAGTTCTTCGCGGGTCTTGCCTACGCCGGAGAACACGACTTTCTTCGCGGCCCTGCGGTCCGCGGCGAGTACGCGCTCGAGTTCGCCTCCGGAAACCACGTCGAATCCGCAGCCCTCACGGGCCAGCAGGCGCAGAATGCTCAAGTTCGAATTCGCCTTAACGGAGTAGCAGATGGTGTGCGGCAGGCCGCGAAACGCGGCATCGAACGCTCGATAGCGCTCGCGGATCATCGCCGCTGAGTAAACGTAAAGCGGCGTACCGTATCGCTCGGCCAGTTTTTGCAGGGGCACGCCTTCGCAGTACAGTGCAATGTGCCGATCGCGCAGCTTCGTCTCAACATAGACAAATCCGGGGGCACGCGCTGCCGGGCTCTGACTACGCGGAGTCATTTCTTTTTGTGGGGAGTGTGCGCGCCGCCATGCACGCGGATGGCGACGACCGTCTGATCGTCGAACGCCTCTACGCCTGCCGAGTGTTCGGCCGCAGCCTTGAAGAGCGAATCCACTACGCACTTGGCCGACTTGTCGGCGCATTCCGCAACTATCTTCTCGACCGGTCCCCGGCCGAACATCTCCCCCTTGCGATTGCGGGCGTCGAGAATGCCGTCGCTGAAGAACACGAACATGTCACCGGGCTTCATTTTGAATTTGAATTCATCGTATTCGGCTTCGTCGAACAGGCCGAGAGGCAAGCCGGTTGCCTCGATCACTTCATTCTTTCCGCCGTGCACAAAAATCGGGCGAGGAAGTCCGGAGTTCGCCACGGTCAGCGTACGATGCTCATCGTCCCACACCGCGTAGATGATAGAAACGAACTGCGCCTCAATGCGTCGTTCGGCCAGAGACAAATTCACTGCGGAAAGCATTTCCGCCGATCCCGGCTCAATCGGCGCATGTGAGCGGATAATTCCACTGACCAGAGCCGCATAGATAGCGGCCGGCGCGCCTTTTCCGCTGACGTCGCCGATGGCAATACCAAGGCGCGACATCGAATACGGTATGAAATCGTATAAGTCGCCACCGATGGCTCGGGCAGGCACGAATTTCGCAGCCACATCGAGGTGAGCGAGCTTCGGGCTGGTCTGCGGCAGCAGCCGACCTTGTAGTTCTCGCGCCAGAGCCAGATCGCGCTCCAGTCGCCGCTCCTGCCGCTCAATCTCTTCGTACAGGCGGGCGTTCTCGATCGCAATCGCAATTTGCGCGGCCAGCGTCGTCATGGTGCGCTGATGCTCTTCGGTAAAAAATCCGCGCCGCGTGTGCTCCAGATCGAGCACGCCAATTACTTTCCCCTTGTAAATGAGCGGCACCGCCAGCTCCGAACGAGTTTCAGGATTGGCTTCGATATAGCGCGAGTCCTTGCAAACGTCGGCCACAAGCACCGCCTCCTTGCTCTCGGCCGCGGCACCCACCAACCCGCGCCCCAGCGGGACATCGTGCTTTAAGTGAATATTCTCGTTGAAGCGCAGCGAGAAGCGGTGCTGCAGTTTGTCGCCGGAAGAGTCGAGCAGCAGGATGCTGAACATCTGGTAGTCAATCAACCGCCGCACCAGTTCTGCGATCCGGCCGAGCAGTTCGTCCAGGTTTAAGATCGAAGTCAGTTCGCGCGCAATCTCGTTGAGCAGCAACAGAATGCGCGCCTGCTTGGTGGTGCGGGTGTAGAGTTGGGCGTTCTCGATGCCCGCCGCCATGCGCGACGCGACCAGCGTCAGCACATTCACGTGCTCTTCGGTGAAATAGCCGGGCTCGCGCGCTTCAATGTCGATGACGCCGATGACGCGATTCTTGGTGATCAGCGGAATGGCAAGTTCGGAGCGTACATTGGGAACCGCCTCAATGTAGCGTGGGTCCTTGGTCACGTCGTCAATCAGTACAGCCTGCCGCGATTGGGCCGCCTGCCCAGTAACTCCCTCGCCGACCTTGATGCGGCTGCGTTCCGCAAATTCCGGCGGATATCCCACCTGAAAACGGAAGCGCAGTTCCTGTGTTTTCTCGTTAAGCAACATGATCGCAAAGATCTCGTAATCGATGACTTTACGGACGACCTCGGCGACCCGGCGCACGGTCGTGTCCAGGTCGAGCGACGTGGCCAGCACATCGGCGACGTCGAGCAGCAGCGACTCGCCCGGCAAACGATCCGGTTTGGATAGAACGGAACCCATTATTCGTATGATAGCAGCCGCGTTCCCGTCTCAGCTGGAACGAACCGCGGCACGAAACGCGTCAGTATTCTCCGGGCGCTGCTACTAAATTCTCTCTGCACTATCCTCTTGGCACGATGCAAATGTCGGCGAGGTTGCGATATTTTTCCGCATAGTCCAGTCCGAAGCCGACCACAAACTCATCGGGAATTTTGAAGCCGACGTAATCACCCTCCAGCGGAAGCTTGCGCCGCGACGGCTTGTCGAGCAGCGCCGCAACTTTCAACGACCGCGGCTGACGCGCCATCAGCATTTTTTTCAAGTACGTCATCGTCAGGCCGGTGTCGAGAATGTCCTCCACCAGGACGATGTTCTTATCCTTGATGGTTTGATCTACATCCTTGGTCAACTTCACTTCGCCGGTCGAATCCCAGCCGCTCTTCAATTCGCTGGCCGGACTGGGACGATTTCCGTAACTCGAGACCCCAATGAAGTCAAAGGTAGAATCGAGATCTACTTGGCGGGCCAGATCGGCCAGGAAAATCGCCGCGCCCTTCAGCACGCCGACAAAAATGACAGACTGGCCGGCAAAATCATTTGTGATTTCCTTGCCCAGTTCGGCGATGCGCTTAGCGATGTCCTGCCGAGAAATCAGCACTTTGAGTTCTGCCATGGCGTTTCATATTAAACTAGGGGACGGGTTAATGGAAAAGCAGTCAGCACTCAGCACTCAGCATTCGGCCCCTGATACCGTTCGACAGGGTTCGGGCAAGACCCGCCCCTGGCTGAATGCCGAGTGCTGAATGCTGAGTGCCAGAGGATATAAGCTTGAGGAGCAGTATGAATCTAAGAGGCATCAAACTCACGTGGCTGGGCCACGCGACGTTCCGCATCGAGAGTCCGGCGGGCAAGACCGTCATCATCGATCCCTGGATCATGGGGAATCCCATGTGTCCCGAGGCCGATAAGAAGGTGAAGAGCGCCGACGTCTTACTCTGCACGCACGGGCATGGGGACCACATCGGCGACGCCGTCGAAATCGTGAAGCAGCACAACCCGCTGGTCGTGGGAATCTACGAACTTTGCATGTGGCTCGGGAAAAAGGGCGCCAAACAGATCTCTCCCATGAACAAAGGCGGGACGCAAACTGTTAGCGACATCAAAGTCACCATGGTCCACGCCGATCATTCCTGCGGCATCCAGGACGGCGACGAGATCGTCTATGGCGGCGAGGCCTGCGGCTACGTCGTGGAATTCGAGAATGGAGCGAAGATCTATCACGCCGGCGACACCAATGTGTTCGGCGACATGGCAATTATCCGCGAGCTGTACGCGCCGGAGATCGTCATGCTGCCCATCGGCGATCACTTCACCATGGGACCGCGCGAAGCCGCATACGCGATCAATCTGCTCAGGCCGAATACGATGATCCCCATGCACTTCGGCACATTTCCCGCGCTGACGGGAACTCCCGGGGCTCTGCAGAAACTGGTTCCAGGTGTTGAAGTGTTTGAGATGAAGCCGGGCGTCACGATTGGGTAATGAGGCAACGACGCAATGAGGTAACAAGCGGCAGTCGGTGAGAGAAGCAGCGCGAGTTCGAAAGGTGAACCTGTGAGCGAGAGCAAGAAGAAAGACAACCGAGCCAGTTGGCGACATTACAACTTCACCACCGCGGGGCCCGTCGATGACTACCTCTATTCCATGCTGCCCAAGCGCGACGAGGTGCTCGCCGAGATGGAAGACTACGCCACCGCGCACAACGTTCCGATCGTGGGCCCAGCCGTGGCGCGCGTTTTGCAGCAACTGGCCTTGATGATCAGCGCCCGCACAGTGTTCGAATTGGGTTCTGCAATCGGCTATTCGACGATCTGGTGGGCGCAAGCAGTCGGCGATAAAGGCCGCGTCATCTACACCGACGGCGATTCCAAGAACGCCGAACGGGCCCGCGACTACTTCAAGCGCGCCGGAGTTTCGAACCGCATCGCGCTGCACACCGGCGACGCGCTGGAATTCCTCTCCGAGCAGAAGCAGGAGTTCGACATTATTTTCAACGACGTTGACAAAGAAGATTACCCGCGCGTGCTGCGCCTGGTCGCTCCGCGCCTGCGCAAAGGCGGACTGTTCATCACCGACAATGTGCTGTGGAGCGGACGGGTCGCCGAAAAGAATCCGACCGACGCGAGCACGAAGGCCATCCTCGAGTTCAATCGCAAACTTTACGACGCCAAAGAGTTCTATACGACGATCCTGCCCATCCGCGACGGCCTCGCGGTCGCACTCAAGAAATAGCGCTGGCCCTGGTCCTGTCGCATTCAGGCACTACCACCGCCGTTTTTTAACACTCCCGTAACATCTCTTCAATATAGTTCCGCCATCCATCGGATTCAGAATCCAAGGTTCTTCTAAAGACCACAAAGGATCACAATGTCCGCTCCGTCCACCGTCCTTGACTCCAAGCTTTCCAAATCTTCACCCGGCAAGATCGGCATGATCGTTTTTGGCATCGTGCTGATCATCGGCTTTGCCTATGCGGCATCGCACCTGCTGGGCGACCTTTCCACGATGCACAGCGAATCCGCGATGCCATACATCCTGCTCGGGATCGCCTTGCTGGTGGCGCTCGGCTTTGAGTTTGTGAACGGATTCCATGACACCGCGAACGCCGTGGCCACGGTCATTTACACCCATTCGCTGGAGCCTCACGTGGCGGTGGTCTGGTCGGGCTTCTGGAATTTTCTTGGAGTCATGGTTTCCTCCGGAGCGGTCGCGTTCACCATCGTCTCGCTGCTTCCCGTGGAATTGATTCTGCAGGTGGGCAGCAAGTCTGGATTCGCCATGGTCTTCGCGCTGCTCGTCGCGGCCATTATGTGGAATCTGGGAACCTGGTACTTCGGGCTGCCCGCCTCCAGTTCTCACACGCTGATCGGCTCGGTCATCGGCGTAGGCATAGCCAACCAATTGATGGCTGGGAGAAGCGGCACCTCCGGAGTCGACTGGGGACAGGCCGCCAACATCGGCAAATCGCTGCTGCTCTCGCCGCTGGTTGGATTCGGGGTCGCGGCGCTGCTGCTATTGGCCGCTAAGGCCCTCATCAAAGATCCGAAACTGTACAGTGCGCCCGAAGGCGATGCCCCGCCGCCGTTCTACATTCGCTGCCTGCTGATCCTCACCTGCACCGGCGTCAGTTTCTTCCACGGTTCGAACGACGGGCAGAAGGGCATGGGACTGATCATGCTGATCCTGATCGGAACCGTGCCCACGGCGTATGCCTTGAACCACGCGGTGACGTACCAGCAATCGCAGGACTTCATCGCGGTTTCACAGCAGGCTGCTGACGTGCTCGATCACTATGTCGAACCGGGCGCCGTCATTGGCGACGCTCGCGACGATGTGACGAATTACATTCGCACCAAACAGTTCAACGCCAACACGATGCTCGCGCTGCGCACTCTGGTCAACGATATTGGCAACGAAACCGCCATCTACAAGGAACTCAAGAACGTTCCGAATGACCGGGTTCGCAACTTCCGCAACGACCTATATCTGGTGAGTGAGGTTCTGCGGCTCACGGCGAAAAGCGGTCAGCCGAAATTCTCGACTGCTGACGCCGCCGTGCTCGCCAACTACAAAAAACACGTCGATTATTCCACACGCTTCATCCCTACGTGGGTGAAGGTTGCGGTGGCGATGGCACTGGGTTTGGGAACCATGATCGGCTGGAAGCGGATTGTCGTGACCGTGGGTGAAAAGATCGGCAAGGAGCACCTGACCTACGCGCAGGGAGCGGCCGCCGAAATCACCGCCATGGCGACCATCGGCGCGGCCGACGGATTCGGTTTGCCGGTCAGCACCACGCATGTGCTGTCATCTGGGGTAGCTGGAACCATGGCTGCCAACCATTCCGGCATTCAGATGAGCACGGTGCGCAACCTGCTTCTGGCCTGGGTGCTGACCCTTCCAGTCGCGATGCTGTTGTCGGGATCGTTGTTCTGGTTGTTCACCAGGATTTTCTAAGGGCTCACAAGTAAGGGCTCCGTCCGCCACGGGATGGAGCCCTCAGAAATTTCCACTGCTAAAAGACCGCTCCCGCCAAAGCGGAGCAGATTTATGCCCTACTTCGCTTTCGGCTGAATTAATTCCACGTCAATGGTGATGGTGATCTCGTCTCCCACCACGCCAGGCGCGGCACTCACGCCAAAATCCTGTCGAACGATCTTCGTGCTCGCCGAGGCGCCAATGCGCTGGTTGCCCCACGGATCCTTGATCGCAGCCGAAGGCCCATCCACGTCGAGCACGACTTCCTTGGTCACGCCGTGCAGCGTCAGGTCGCCGGTGATCAGCAGTTTTCCCGGTCCCGCCACTTTCGCTGCTTTGGAATGAAACGTAATCGTCGGAAACTTCTCTGCGTCGAGAAAGTGCGGGCTGCGCAAATCCTTGTCGCGCATTTCTACCCGGGTGTCCACCGAAGTTGCGTCGATCGTCGCCTCGAGAGAATCTTTCGACGGATCGGCCGGGTCATGAACCGCCGAGCCACTCACTTTCGTGAACGCGCCTCGCACAGTGGAAACTCCCAGATGCCGCACGGAAAATTGTGCTGCCGAATGATTGGGATCGATCTGCCAGGTTCCAGCTTGTCCAGCGGCGCTGGCAACCATCGCCGAAGTAAGGATGAGAGCGAAAACAAAACGAGACATAGTTGCGAGTTCTCCTGTATGAGTTATTGAGCGCAATGCTTGAGCAAAGGTCAGATAATGCTAAATGGATTTGACCGGAATCGCCAACAAGTCCTCCACCAGCCCAACTTCTTTCTGCAGGAATGGTTCGGCGTGGCTCACTCCGCCCAGCATGCCGTAAAAGCGAGCCATGGCCTCCACACGCGTGCGTATTTCGTCGTGCGCAGGGAACAGGTCTTTGCCCGCCTCCTGATCGCTGAACTGTGATTTGTACGCCAGAATGGAAGCAAATTTCCCCTCGAACTGTTCACCGATGTCGACCACGAACGTAGGCCGAACATCGTAATAAAGCGTAGCGTAAAGAATTTTGAACGGCCGATGCGGAGCCAGGTTTGAGGTTTGATGTCCGAGGTCTGAC
>JBEKRY010000104.1:0-15686 GCA_049517555.1 Candidatus Sulfotelmatobacter sp.
GAGCAGGCTGTTGCTGTTTTGCAGGCTGTTGCCGGCGGCTTTGGCCATCAACTTCAACTTCAAACCAAACTCATTGGCGGGGCGGCGCTGGCGGCGGTGAACGATCCGCTGCCGGCGGATACGGTCGAGGCTTGTTTGGCTTCGTCGGCTGTGCTGCTGGGTGCGGTGGGGAGTCCGGCGTTCGATCACAATCCGGGGCATCTGCGACCTGAGGCGGGATTGCTGCGCATTCGGCGCGAGCTGGGGGCGTATGCCAATCTGCGGCCTGCCGTGTTTTTTCCGGCGCTGGAGGATTGTTCTCCGCTGCGGGCGGAGGTGGTGCGCGGGACTGACATCATGATTGTGCGCGAATTGCTGGGCGGAGCTTATTTTGGCTTGCCGAGGTCGATCGAGGGCGAGGTTGGGTCGCGGGTTGCGGTGAATACCATGCGGTATGGCGAATCGGAAATTGAGCGGATTGCGCGGGTGGGGTTTGAGCTGGCGATGAAGCGGCGGCGCAAGGTTCTGTCCGTGGACAAGGCGAACGTGCTGGAATGCTCGCGGCTGTGGCGGGATGTGGTCACGCGAGTGGGGAAAGACTATCCCGAGGTGAAGCTGGGGCACCAGTATGTCGATTCGGCGGCGATGTTGCTGGTGCAGCGGCCGACGGATTTCGATGTGCTGCTGACGGAGAACATGTTCGGAGACATTTTGTCGGATCAGGCGGGCGGGGTGGTGGGGTCGCTGGGACTGCTGGCGTCGGCTAGCGTGGGCGGGCCGGTGGGCTTGTATGAGCCGGTGCATGGCTCGGCGCCGGATATTGCGGGGAAGGGAATTGCCAATCCGCTGGGAGCGATTTTGTCGGTGGCGATGATGTTGCGGCATACGTTTCAGTTGGAGAAGGAAGCTGGCGCGGTTGAGGGTGCGGTGTCGGCGGTGCTGGCGCAAGGGGCGCGGACGGCGGATCTTGTGGGCTCGGGTGGGGCTGGGAAACTACATGCGGCGATTTCGACTACTCAGATGGGGCGGAGGGTGGTGGAGGCGGTGAAGGTGGTGTGAGTAGTCTTCTGTCGTCCCTACGGGACTTGGTTCCGGTTTCTCGGATTTACCCACGGCTTGCGCCCCTTCGACAGGCTCAGGGCAGGCCGTGGGCTGCATTCTTTCGCCGCTTCGCGACTTTCTGATCCGCCTCAATGTGCGGGCATTCGTGGTTCCCACCCGAGCCGCAGAAAGCGCGGCTCGGGTGGGGCACCCTCAGTGTTGGGATGGGGCCAGGGAAAGCGAAAGCCTTGGGCCGGCGGCTTCGGGTGTACTCAACCCTATTGTGTAAACATTTGTGGTTCCCGCTTCTCGCGGAGAACGCGAGAAATGGGGCACCCCTGGGTCGAAATTCGTCTGTTTGCGGGGTGAATTTTCTAGTTATCCAAAGTGCTGTTCAGGACATCCAACCAAACAGGGTCGAAATGAAAAGCTTGGGGTAACGTTGGCCAATGGAAGAGAGGTTGGCATGAAGATCGTGAGAAGTGTGTTGTCGCTTGTCTTATCAATGGCGCTGGTACTGGCGACGGTTCCGGTGAGCGTGGCGCAGGATCAAACTCCGAATCCGCCACAGGATCAGGCTCAAAACCCGCCGGATCAGAATGGTCAGGCACCACCGATTGCTCCGCCGGCTCCGGCGCCGAAGTCAGCAGCGGAACTGGAACAGATGGTGGCGCCGATTGCGTTGTATCCGGATGAACTGGTGGCGCAGATTTTGGCGGCGTCGACGTATCCCGACCAGGTGGTCGAGGCCGACCGGTGGCTGGATGCACATCCGGACTTGAAGGGCAAAGCGCTGGCCGAACAAGTGGACCAGCAACCGTGGGATGAAAGCGTGAAGGCGCTGACGGCGTTTCAGTCAGTGCTGGCGAATATGGATAAGAACCTGTCGTGGACTTCCTCGCTGGGCGAGGCGTATGTGAATCAGCAGCAGGACGTGATGGACGCGGTCCAGCGGATGCGGCAGAAGGCGAAGACGGCGGGCAATCTGCAGAGCAACGACCAGGTGAAGGTGAAAGAGAAGGACGATGACATTGAGATTCAGCCGGCGGATTCGGATGTGGTGTATGTGCCGGAGTACGATCCGTGGCTGGTGTATGGGCCGGGATTGGTAGCGTGGCCGGGTTGGTACTGGTATCCGGGATTGTATTTTGTGGGGCCGGGGATTGGCTTCGGATTGGGGTTTGGGATTGGATGGTATGGAGGGTTCGGATGGGGATGGGGCCACTGGGGATTTGACTGGCGCAGCCACTATGTGTGGTTCGATCATCATCCGTGGACCTCGCACAGCGCCGTGATTTTCAATCACAACAACTTTTATCGCGCCGGAGGGGGGCGAGGCTATGACGCGGGGCACGGATTCACCGGCGGTCATACGTACGCGCAGCCGCATAATAACGGCACGCGGTCGGGGGCGTTCAGTGGGTTTGGACGGAACGGATCGACTGGGAGTTTCTCGTCGCGCGGGCGGGCGAGCTTCGGCGGGGGTGGTTTCCACGGAGGCGGCGGGGGACGCAGATGAGCTTGCAGGTCACTCTGCAGATGGCTTTCTACTCACTTCGGCGTAAGCGGGGCCCTGTTGATCGACTTGATCGGATCGACTCGATCGACAGGAAGAAGATCGATTCAAGAATTTGAGAATGGAGATTGCGATGCGAGTAAATCGATGGCTTCAGGGAGTGGCGGTGATCGCATGTGGGCTTAGTTTGTTCGTGGCGGCGGGCATGGCGCAGATGGCGCACGAAAAGACGTATTCTTCGCCGCAGCACGCGAGCAACGCGTTGTATCTGGCGGCGATGAGCGGAGATCAGGCACAACTGCTGGCGGTTCTGGGCGGGGACAAGCAGCTGGTTTCCGCGGATAACAGTTTGAGTGACAAGCAGGAACGGGAAATGTTTGCGAAGAAGTATCAGGAGATGCATCGGCTGATGCGGCGCTCGGATGGGGCAATGATCTTGTTTGTGGGCGCGGAGAACTGGCCTTTCCCGGTGCCGATCGTATTGGAGAAGGGACGCTGGTTTTTCGACGCGGACAAGGGAGCGAAAGAAATTCTTTACCGCAGGGTCGGAGCCAACGAGATCACGGCGATTGAAACGTGTCACGCGATGGTGGAGGACGGGAAAACAAATCCGAAAGAATTTCACATGCCGGAAGACCAAGCGGTATTTCAGTATGCGCATGAGATCGTCAGCGGTCAGGGTACGGGGGACCATCCTTTCAGCGGATATTACTTCCGCAAGTTGAATGAGGGCGGCGGCGCGGTTTATATGGCGTATCCGGCGGAGTGGCATTCGTCGGGGGTGATGACTTTTGTGGTGACCAGTGATGGCAAGGTCTACGAAAAAAACCTTGGACCGAAGACCGAGCTTTTGAGCAAAGAGATGAAGGACTGGAAGCTGGATAAGAGCTGGTATCCGGCGGAGGAATAAGTTTCAAAGAGGTTCGTATCAGGGCGCGTCGCTGAGTTTGGCATGGTAAGGCTCAGGGGCTAAAGCCGCACTACTTTAGCTGGGCTGACGGCATCGCTGAAGCGATGCCCTGATACGAACCTACGCCGGGCACATCGCTGAAGCGATGCCCTGATACGAATCCGTTTAGTTGTGCTGGCCGGGGGTGGGGATTGTTTTGGCGGGCTCGGGGGGGAGCGGGGAGGCGGCGTCGTATTTGCCGGTGATGTCGTTCCAGCGGATGTGAAGCATCTCAAGGAACATGCGGGAGCCGTCGAGCAGTGGGTTGATGCTGGTTCCGTCGCGATGGGCCCAGGCTACGGGGACTTCCTTTACTTTGAAGCCGAATTTGCGGGCGAGGAAAAGAATTTCGGGGTCGAATCCCCAGCGCTCGATTTTCTGGCGAGGGAAGATGGCGTCGACGGCCGGACGATTGAAGGCTTTGAATCCGCATTGCGTGTCAGCGAATTGAAGGCCGAGGGTGAGGCGGAGCAGCAAGTTGAAGATGCGGCCGAAGAGCTGGCGATGCAGCGGCTGGCGCTGGGTTTGGGTTTCGGCGCGCAGCCAGCGGGAGCCGATGGCGATGTCGGCTCCGGCTTCGAGGGCGGCGAAAAGTTTGGGAGCTTCTTCGATGGGCGAAGAGAGGTCGGCGTCGGTGAAGAGGACGAATTGTCCGCGCGCGTTGAGCATGCCGTGGCGTACGCTGTAGCCTTTGCCGCGATTGCCGGGATTTTCTACCAGGCGCAGAGTCGGCTCGTTTGCGGCGAAGCTTCGAATAATATCGGCCGTGTGATCGCGCGATCCGTCGTTCACGACGATGACTTCTGCATCCCAGCCTTGGGAATGTACGTACGCCAGCACTTTTTCGAGGGTCGCGCCGAGACGAGCGCCTTCGTTATAGGCGGGAATCACGATGCTGTAGGCGGGAGGCAAGGATGGTTCTCGGGCGTTGTGAGTGATAACTTGGGCAAATAACATTGTCATTGTACGGTGTTGTTTTGGGATTTCGGAAATTTGAAGCGTGTGGAAGTGTCTCAGGGGCTAAAGCCCCGATAGATGGCAAATCCTAACACGGCCCTGAAAGGGCCGCTCTTCCACGGTTGTGCAGACATTTGGAGCTGTGAGGATGAGTCTATATCGCAGCGCTGAAAGCGCTGCGCCACCCAAAAGCCAGGAGCCCACGGCTGAGAACTGAGAGCTGACGGCTGAGAGCTGAGAGCTGAGAGCTGAGAGCTGCTTTATGCTACCTGGCGCTTTTGTTCGAGCATGGAGAAATATTCTGTTACTAGTTCTGCGTCCCAGAGGCCGCGGGCGGCTTCTTCGCGCATGGTCTGGGCGGCCTGTTCGTGGGTCTGGGCGGGTTTGTAGGAGCGGGCGGTGCGGAGGGCGTCGTAGACATCGACGACCTGAAGGACTCTGGGAAGAACTGGAATTTCTGAGGCGGTGAGGCCGTCGGGATAGCCGGAGCCGTCGGAATGTTCGTGGTGGTGGCGGATGATGGGCAGCACCAGGCGGAGCGAACGCAGCGGGCGGCAGATGTTTTCGCCGGTGATGGGATGGAGTTTCATCACCAGCCATTCGGCGGGAGTGAGGTCGCTGCCTTTTTTTAGAATTTCGTCGGGGACGGCGATCTTGCCGAGGTCGTGGAGGTATCCGCCGCGTTTGAGGGCGAGGATGGAGTCTTCGTCCATGCCGAGATGGCGGCCGAGATCGGCGGCGTGCACGGAGAGGCGCTCGCAGTGGCCCTCGGTGTAAGGGTCGCGGCCTTCGACGATCAGGCCCAGCGTGCACAGGACGGAGTCGGCGGTTTCGAGTTCGTCAGTGAATTCCTTCAGGCGGAGCAGCGATTTCACGCGCGCGATGAGTTCCTCGGCGAGCACCGGTTTGTTCAGGAAGTCGTCGGCCCCGGCTTCGATGCCGCGTACTTTGTCGGTGCTGTCGCTGAGTCCGGTGATGAGTACGAACGGGATCAGGCGCGTGGCGGGATTCTCTTTTAAGCTTCGGCAGAAATCGTAGCCGGACTTGCCCGGCATCATCACGTCGGAGAGGATGAGGTCGGGGAGCTGGCGGCGGACTTCGGCCTCGGCTTGCTCGGCATTGGACGCGGTGATCACGTCATAGCCGCGCATGACCAGCAGTTGGCTCATCAGGCCAGCGATGCTTGGCTGGTCGTCGACGACCAGGATGCGTGGCGCTCGACGTCGTGGTAAAAGGTCACCCATAATTAATAAGAAGCGGCCTCGCTCATTCCCGTTTTCCGTGTTAGGGCCACCCAGCCGGTTCGAGAAAACCCTGTAGGGGTCCAATCTCAGAGAAAATCGCTACGGCTTAGTTGATTCTACCGCCATTCTGCGCTTTTAGCCGGGGCTTCGTCGGCTTTTGACAAGCTACCACCGAATCGTGAAGGTCGGATATTCCCACTTCGGTACGTTTTCGGTATCTCCATTCGCGGATGTGATTGAAACGCTTGCGTTGGGCCGCGGGCGATGCCACTCTCGATCCATGTCTCGCAACACGCGGAGTGCTCGCAACGGAGTAGTTGCCTTGCTGTTTTGTGTTGTGCTGCTGACAAACGCGGGTGCCGCGCCGGCGAAAGTTCACGTCATTGCATTTGGGAAATGGATGTCGGTGCCGTGGGTTACGGGTATCGCGAGCGACGAAGAGAAGAACGACAAAAAGAATGACAAGCCGCTCACCCTCAAAATCCGGCCGCTGGTGGTCGATGGACGCGTCAAAGAGTACACGCTCGGTGTGCCGCATGATGTGACCGACCGGCTGTTCGTGGTGCGGCGCGTGTTTCGCGTGAACGACAGTCTTCCCGAGGATTCCGTTCCGCGCTGGCAGTGGCAACGCGGAGGCTGGCTGCTGGTCGACCGGGTGACGGGGCGCGTTTCCGCGGTCGCGCTGCCGGAGTTTGATGTTTATTATTCGGCGGCGAGTTGGTATCGCGATTATGCGGCGTACTGCGGAGTCGCCGACGATGGAAAAAAGACATTCGCCATGGTGGCGCAACTCAGCCGGCGCAAGCCGGTGTTGAAGAAGGAACTAGCCACTGGCGTGCTTGAGGATGCGGTGCCGGACTCGGTCTGCTCGGTGCCGTCGTGGCAGCGGAGCCCGGTGCGAGTTAGCTTTGAGCCCGCGGGCGGCGGCAAGGAGACATTCGCAATCCGCGGGCATGGGGTGGACTTGGTGAATGATGCGGAGGAGGAGGAAGACGCGTCGAAGTGACGAGAACGGTGAGATCTCCGCGTATTGAATTGTCATCTTTGATTTGTCATCCCGAGCCAAGCGAGGGATCTGGGTGTTTGCCGGCAAGCGGAGACACGGGTGGCGCAGGCAAGAACCCAGGTCCCTCGCGTTGCTCGGGATGACAAGGGTAGTGCGATGACACGCGTTTTTGATGACACGCGTAGATGGCGATGACACGCGGATTCTTGGTGTCTGAAAACTAGTCGCCCGCCGCTTCGACTGCCGGCAACTCCTCGGTCGCTGCCTTTTCTTTCACCTTTGCGCTGGTGACGAGGATCACTGACAGGACTACGATCGCGCTTCCGGCGAGGATGAAGCGGTCGACGCGTTCGTGCAGAATCAGCCAGCCCAGGAACACGGCTACTACCGGATTCACGTACGCGTAGGTCGAGACTTTAGACGTGGGAACGTGTTCGAGGAGATAGATGTAGGCGGTGTAGCCGATCCAGGAGCCGCAGACTACGAGGTAAAGTGTGGCGCTGATGCCGCGGATGGTCCAGGTCACGTGGTTGAGATCGCCGGCGATGAAGGCGAAAATAAAATTGCCCACGCCGGCGGCGGTGACTTGCCAGGCGGTGGAACTGAATACGTCCATGCCGGACTGCCAGCGTTTCGAGAGCACGGATCCCAGGGCCCAGGAGAATGATCCGGCGATCAGGCTGACCGAGGCCCAGAATTCGCGGTGGTTCAAATCAGGATGCCCCATGCTGCCGGCTCGCAACTGCGGCCAGACCAGGATGAACAGGCCGAGAATTCCGAGGAATAGTCCTGCTTTGCCGCGGCGGGAAATATGGTGATCGCCCAGGAGCAGAGAATCGAGCACGAGAAACCACAAGGGCGTGATGGCGACGATCAGCGCGGCCAGGCCGGAGGAAACAGAAAGTTCCGCGTAAGACAGCGTGAGATTGCCGCCCATCAGCAGCAGCAAACCCACGATTGAGGCCAGCGCAATCTGCTTCGGAGAATAGAAAATTTTCCGCCCGGTGGCGGCGCAGACGACCAGCATGACCACTCCGGCAAGCAGAAAACGCAGGCCGCACATCAGCGCCGGAGGGATGGTCTGCACTGCGATGTCGATGGCGAGATAGGTCGAGCCCCAGAACAGATACACGAGTCCGAAGGCAAGAATCACCTTCCACCGGCCTGGGTGCTGAGCAGAATGCATGGGCGTGAGAAACAGGGAGAAAGTAAAAGATATCAGACGGGCGCGAGGGTGGGTTGGATTCTAAAGTTGGAGAGGGAATCAATGAGTATAACCGTGATTCTTGCGCCAGCTAGAGGCCGGTTTTAAAACGTGGCGCCACGACATGAGATAACTCAGCTTTCGAAGTCTTTGGCCGCGTTATAATTGCGCGCGCATGGCCCTGACCTCTGGCACTAAGCTTGGCCCATATGAAATCCAGTCCGCGCTGGGCGCGGGTGGGATGGGGGAAGTTTATCGTGCCAAGGACACGCGACTTGATCGCGTCGTCGCCATCAAGGTTCTGGCTTCTCATCTGTCCACTTCTCCGGAGCTCAAGCAGCGCATGGAGCGCGAGGCCCGCTCCATTTCTTCGCTGAATCATCCCCACATCTGCCAGCTCTTCGATATCGGCTCGCAGGACGGCACCGACTATCTGGTGATGGAGTTCCTCGAAGGCGAGACTCTTGCGGAGCGGCTGCGCAAGGGGCCGCTGGCGATGAACGAGATTCTCAGGATCGGCGTGGCCATTGCTGAGGCCCTTGCGGCGGCGCATCGCCAGGGGATTGTCCATCGCGACCTCAAGCCCGGGAACATCATGCTCACGCAAGGCGGCGCCAAGCTCATGGACTTCGGTCTGGCGAAGCCGCTCGGCGTTGCGCCCTCGGGAGCAGCTTCCGCATCGGCGCCCTCGTTCACTGCAGTCGCTACGCTGAGCGGGCCAAGCCCGCTGACTCCGCTCACTACCGCCGGCTCGGTCATCGGCACAATCCAATATATGTCTCCCGAGCAGATCGAAGGCAAGGAAGCGGACGCCCGCTCTGACATCTTCGCCTTCGGCGCAGTGCTCTATGAAATGACCACGGGCAGGCGGCCGTTTCAGGGCAAGAGCCAGATCTCGCTGGCGTCCGCGATTCTTGAAAGCGATCCGGAGCCGATCAGCAAACTCAAATCGGCCACTTCGCCCGCTTTCGAGCACGTTGTCGCGACCTGCCTGCAGAAAAATCCCGAAGAGCGATACCAGACTGCGCACGACATCAAGCTGGAGCTGCAGTGGATCGCGACCGATAAAGCTGCCTCGGCGCCGGCACTGGCCCTTCGACAACCTCAGCGCTCGAATCTGCGGGCGAACGTGTTGAGGGCAATCAGTATCATCTCGGCGCTTCTTCTCGGCGCAATCGCCGGAGCTTTTCTTCTTCAGCGGCCCGTGCTCGCGCCGTCGATCCGCACCGTCATCAACCCGCCCGAGAAGGCCCGTGTGAACCTCACCGGCGACAACGCCGGTCCTCCCGTTCTCTCGCCCGACGGTTCCGCAATCGCCTTCGCCGCAACCGGCGCCGACGGCAAGACCACCATCTGGGTGCGCCCCGCCAACTCTCTCGATGCCCGCCAGCTGCCTGAAACCGACAGCGCCATCTTTCCTTTTTGGTCCTTCGACAGCCACTCCGTAGCGTTCTTCGCCGATGGAAAGCTGAAAGCCGTCGATCTCTCCGGCGGCTCCGCTCAGATCATTGCCGACGCACCCTTCGGGCGAGGTGGCGCCTGGGGCGCCGACGGCACGATCGTCTACTCGCCTGCCACTCAGGACCGGCTCTACCGCGTCAGCGCCAACGGCGGTGCACCCGCTCCCGTTACTACCGTCGACGGCACCCAGCACAGCTCCCATCGCTGGCCGTCCTTCCTGCCCGACGGCAAACACTTCCTCTATCTCGCCATCAACCACGCGGTCGCGGCAAATGACGCCATCTACTACGCATCCGTGGATGGCAGCGTAAACAAGCCGTTATTCAAGAGCCAATCCAACGCCATCTACGCCGACGGATATATTCTGTTTGCCCGCAACGAGCAGTTGCTGGCGCAGGCCTTCAATCCCTCCAGCGGAACGGTAAGCGGCGAGCCTCAACCTCTGGTCCGGGGTGTCGTCAACGATTCCGTCACCTGGCACATGGACGCTTCCGCTTCCAGCGACGGCCTGCTCATTTACGGCACCGGGGGTTCCGGCAGCGTGGATCTCCTATGGATGGATCGCGCCACCAGACAGCTTTCCGTCATCTCCGCCAACCTCGGCAATCTGAAGAGGGCCAGTGTTTCTCCGCAAGGCGACCGCATCGCACTCGAGATCAGCACTGGCACGAGCGATGGCGCGAGCGATATCTGGGTGCTCGATCTCGCCCGCGGCACCCGCACCCGCCTCACCTTCGACCCCGCCGGAAATCACTTCCCGGAGTGGTCTCCGGACGGAAAATGGGTGGTCTTCAACTCCGGACGCAACGGGAAGTCCCAGCTTTTCCGCAAGCCCGCCGACGGCAGCGGCGCGGAGGAAGAACTGTTCCATGATGATCAAATCGTGACGCCCAGCGATTGGTCGCGCGATGGCAAATACATCCTCTACCAGCGCGGCGTTCCCGGAACTCAAGACATTTGGGCTGTGCCCCTCGAAGGCGACCGCAAACCTTTCCTGGCGGTGCCGACCACGCCCAAGACGCTCCGGGCCGTAGGCCGGCTTTCGCCCAACGGACGTTGGCTCGCCTACGAGTCCAATGAATCCGGCTCGTTGCAGGTGTACGTTGTCGCCTTCAACGGCGGACGCGGCAAATGGCAGGTCTCGGTCAATGGAGGGCAACTCCCCAGTTGGAGCCGCGACGGCAGCGAACTCTACTACGTGGACCCCGCCAATTCGATTTACGCCGCGCCCGTGAAAGAAGTGGCAGGCGCGCTGCAATTCGGCGCTCCGCAAACCTTGGTGAGCAGTTGGTCCGCGCCCACTTTCAGCTACGAGGTCAGCCCTGACGGCAAGAAAATCCTGCTTTACCGCGTCTCCCAGCAGGTCAGCGACTCCATCACCGTGGTGACGAACTTCACGTCTGCTCTCAAGAAATAAGGCGGAGATTCACGGGTTGAGGTTCACCATTTGCGGCCGGCGTTCTTCCCCCGCACATCCCCCGCTCATCCCCGCTCATCCCCGCTCATATCGATAACTTCTGAATGCGTTCTTATATTTCCGGCCCGTCTATTTCCGGCCCGTCCTGGGTCGATGGTTGGGGTGGGAAACTCTCTCCTGTTCAAAAGTGCTCAGTTTCAGCTAGCCGCTTACCAGTAGCTTAGGGGTACGCGGAGTGCGGCGGCGGCAGTACTGCATATCCCGGAGCCATGCAGCGAAGATCTTGTATGGCATGACGTTTTCATAAAACCCTGCATCCTAACTTCGAAAAAAAACCTTATGACCAAAACTAACAAAGCACCTTCCTTTATTGTTGTGGCAGCCGCAACCCTCGCACTGGCACTGATGTTTGGAGCGGCAGCCTGCAACAAGAACCAAACCCCGGATAGCAGCGCCCAGAATCAGCCGGCGCAGAGCGATCAGTCTTCGTCGCAGGATCCGGCGGCTGCGGCCAATCTGGTTCCTGTGAGCGCGAATCCGAGCGCGGCTCCGGCCGCCAGCGATCAGCCGGCGCCGAGCGGCTCCGATAATGATAGTGACTACGACGCGGAGGATCAGGACTCGAGCTATGGGCAGCCGGTGCTGCAGGCTTCAGATCCTCCGCCGGCGCTGCCGGAATATTCGCAGCCGGACTGCCCCGGCGACGGCTACCTGTGGACGCCCGGATATTGGAGCTACGCGCCTCAGGGATATTACTGGGTGCCAGGCGCGTGGGCGCGGCCGCCGCAAGTGGGCTACCTGTGGACGCCGGGATATTGGGGATTTGTCGGTGGCAGATACCGCTACCATTACGGCTTCTGGGGCCAGCATATTGGCTACTACGGCGGCATTAATTACGGAAACGGCTACGTGGGAGTCGGCTATCAGGGCGGGTACTGGAATGGAGATCGTTTCAATTACAACCGCAGCGTCAACAATGTGACCATCACCAACGTTCAGGTTTACAACCGGACTGTCACGAACACGGTGGTCATCAATAACACGACGGTCAATGTCACGAATAACCGGTACAGCTATAACGGACCTGGAGGCGTAACTCGCCGGCCGTTGCCGACCGAAGTTGCGGCAACGCGGGAGCAACGTATTCCTCCGATGACCACGCAGTTGCAGGCGCGGCAGGAGGCGGCACAAAACCGCCAGCAGTTTGCATCGGTGAATAAAGGGCGTCCGGAGGTTCTTGTGGCGGCGAAGCCGATTGCTGAAGGCAAACCGATTGCGCCGATTGTTCCGGCACGGCCTGCCGCCCGCCCGGCGAGCGCCACACGGCCAGTGGCGAATGCGCAACCGAATCGCGCGGAGCCGCCTCCGGCTCGCGCGGCTGCTCCTGAGGCGGCAAAGCCTGTGCCGCCGGCGGCGCGAACGAATCCCGCTCCAGCACCTGCGGCGCGGCCTGCTCGGCCTCAGCCAGCACCTGCTGCGCGACCTCAGCCTGCAAAACCGGCGGCGCCGGCACCGAAGCCGCAGGCCAAGCCGCAGGGCAAGCCCGCCCCGAAACCCGGAGCGAAGCCCGCGGCGAAACCTGAAGCGAAGCCAGGCCCGAAGCCTTCGGCTGGGAAACAGGAGCAGCGTCCGGCACCGGTGGCTAAAGCAAAAAACCAGCCTCCTCCGGTCAGGAAAGAAGCGCCACAGGAAAGGCAGAAGCCGGACTAAACTGGAGTATCAATACGAAATATAGTCAGGTGGAATGGGGCATCCGGCTTGAACAGCCGGATTCTTCATTTGAGGGGAAAACCGTTTTTGATCGACGAACTGCGACGGATTGCAGCTACTTCAGTTTTTCGTATTCGGCTTTCGCAGTTTTGAGGATTGGGACATCGGGATCGGCGTCTTTCCAGAGGGCGAAGAAATCCTGATAGGCTGACTTGGCTTTGGCGTTGTCGCCTTGCAGGGCGTAGGCGTGGCCGAGTCCCAGGCGGGCGAGAGGGTAGAGGGGGCTAGTGGGGTTGATGCCGCGATGGTCCAGAATTTTCTGATACTCGAGCGCTGCGTTGGCGCCGTCGTGGGCATGAAGATAAGCCTCGCCGCGGACGAAAATCGCCGAGTACGTGTCGATGAGCCGCCGGTCTGCGCCGAGTTCGTAGGGTTTGGCGGATTCGAGCGTCGCGATGGCCTGGGCGGGCTGGTTGCGCTGCAGGTCGAGGAGGGCGCGCGCCGTCGGAAGTTTCACCTGGTTGAGCAGAGTGTCGTAGGGATATTGCCTGCCCAGGTCGGCGATCAGCTTCTCGGACTGGGCCGTGTCTCCGATACGGGCAAGGATGACCGCGGCCTCAGCTTGCGAATCCGGGGTCTCAGAAATGGCGAGAGCCGCTTTCAGTCTGTCACGAGCCTCGGGTAGAAAGCTGGCCTCAGCATCGCAATTGGCCTCGCCCGACAGAGCCAGGGTGGCCTGTTCCTTGTATCCGTGAGCCTGAGCCACGCCGGCGGCATTAGCATAACTGGCCCGAGCGGTTCTGATCTTTCCTTGCGCGCATTCCCCCTGGGCTTGGATGAAACCGATGATCGGCTCTGCGATTTTGCCCGATGCTCGCGTGATCTGCTGCTGCATGGCGGCTTGGTCGCCGCGCACGAAAGCCGTCCAGTAGAGCGTCATGGCAATCGTCCAAGGGTCGGCTTTTTGCGCGATCGCCTGATCCGCTACCGCCTTGGCTTCGTCGTAGCGGCCGAGGCATTGGTAGGCCGCGGACAGGTTCTGGTAGGCGTAGGGATCTTTGGAATTCAGCCTCATCGACTCGCTGGCGTAAGCCAGGGATTTATCGAACTGGCCGAGGTCCTGTTCCCCCAGCGCCAGGTTGGCTAGGGGAACCGTGTCCCGGGGATAGGCTTGGTGCCATTGCTCAAGGGTTTCGATTTGCTTGTCCAATTGCCCCCGGAAGGTTCCGTAGTAGTGCGATGAGATGTAGAACTGCTCACGCTCGCTGGCCCGGTCTTTTACGTCGAACGCTTTTTGCAGATACTCGGATGCCTGCTGGGTTTTGCCGCTGTTGTTGTGGGCGACGCCCAGCACGGCCCAGGCCATGGCGAAAGTGGGATCGAGTTCGACGGCGCGTTTCAGGTGCGGAATGGCGGCTTCGTCATCGAATTTTGAGTGGGCGTCCTCGCCCAGGCTATATTCCTTCAGGGCTTCGAGAGACGAAGTGGTGGCCGCTTCCAGGGGGGTGGTGAACTTGTGCACCGATCCGATCGACTCACCCAGCTTTTCACGCAGGTTGGAAGCGGCTTTGTCGAGCGACTTCAGGACTTGTTCTTTGCTCTCGGCTTCGACTTGTTCGCGGTCGAGCGAGTCGGCGGTCTGGGCGTTTACGGCTTCGAGCGTGATTACGTAATGGCTGCCGAGGCTGGAGATGGAGCCGGTCAGCATGGCTTTGACGCCTTCGCGCTGGCAGATTTCGCGGGCAACGTCCTTGGTGACGCGCTCGTCGGCGGGGCGTCCCATGAACTTCAGGGCCTGCTGGATTCGGGATTCGGGGAAAATATTCAGATATGGCGACTGCTCGAGTTGCACGGCCAGCGCCTGTTTTAGGGTGCCGTCGAAAACGGAGTCGCCGGTGGTGTTGACGAAGTCGGCTAGCAGGACGCTATCTTTCTCGGTGAGCTTGGCGGATTTTCCGGAGCCGAAGAAGATGTGCCAGGCGAGGAACAGGGCGAACACGGCCGCGATCGCGGGAATAAGAAACTTCCACAGTTTTCTGGACGCGGGGGCGGCGCTTACCGCAGCGGAAGAAGATGCGACTGATGCAGATACGGAAGACGCAGATGCGGTGGACGCGGATGCAGAAGGCGCAGCCACAGCTGATATCGGCGCGGAGTGCGCGGAGGCGGAAGGTGCCGCGGGCGGGGTACTCACGGCTGAAGGAGCAGAATCGGCCGCAACCGGCACGGAGCCGGAACTGTGGGCGACGGCGCGTCCGCTGTCGGTGTCGCGTTTCAGGCGCTGCAGGTCGGCGCGAATGTCGGCGGCGCTCTGGTAACGCAGGTTGCGATCTTTCTCGAGCGCCTTGTTGATGACGTCTTCGAGCTTCGGCGGCAGGTCGGGATTCAGGCGGATCGGGGAGACGGGAGCACGGTCGAGAATCGACTGGAAAATCAGCGCCGAAGTTTCGCCGCGGAACGGCAACGTTCCCGTCGCCATTTCGTAGAGCACCACGCCGAAGGAAAAAAGATCCGTGCGGGGATCGAGTTCCTTGCCCTTGGCCTGTTCGGGGGACATGTAGGCGACGGTGCCGAGAGTCGAGCCGGGGCTGGTGAGGTGATCTTCGACCACGACTGCGGTGGGCGCCGTTACGTCGGGGACTGAGCCTGAGGTTGGCGGACTGGACTTCACTTTGGCGAGGCCGAAGTCGAGGATCTTGGCGTGACCTCGCTTAGTGACGAAGACGTTGGCGGGCTTGATGTCGCGGTGGACGATGCCGCCGGCGTGCGCAGCATCGAGGGCGTCGGCCATTTCGATGCCGAGGGAGAGAATGGTTTCGAGCTCCAGGGCGCGGTTGCCGATCAGGTGCTTGAGCGTGGCGCCGTCGAGGAACTCCATGACCAGGAAGGTGCGGTTGTCCTCCTCGCCGATGTCGTAGATGGTGCAGATGTTGGGATGGTTCAGGGCCGACGCGGCCTTGGCCTCGCGGCGAAAACGCTCGAGGGCCTGGCGGTCCTGCGCTAGGTCTTCGGGAAGAAATTTTAGGGCGACGAAGCGGCCGAGGCGCGTGTCCTCGGCTTTGTAGACCACGCCCATACCACCACCACCGAGCTTTTCGACGATGCGGTAATGGGAGATGGTTTGATCGAGCATGGTCGGCGCGGTGGACTACGCGAGAGTCTAAAGTCCGGTGAGCAATCTTAGGGGCGGGGGGAGGCAAAG
>JBEKRY010000105.1:0-15209 GCA_049517555.1 Candidatus Sulfotelmatobacter sp.
GCTTACTCGGCCAGGGAGAAACGGAATTCTTCAATCACGGGATTGGTCAGGACTTCGCGGGCGATCCGCTCGACCTCGGCCTGCGCTTCTTCGCGCGAGAGTCCCCCATCGATCGTCAGCTCGAAATACTTTCCCTGGCGAACACTCTCCAGACCCTTGTAGCCCATCTTTTTCAGGGCGCCCTGAATGGTTTTGCCCTGCGGATCGAGGACGCTTTTCTTGAGAGAGACATAAACGTAGGCTGTCATAGAAAGTCTGGCATAAAAAAGTCATTATACGTGACGATAGCGTTCTCACCTCAGGCCTGAAGCATCCGCAACTTCTCATCCAGATCAGCCAGCGCGTCTTCAAGCAGCTTGCGGTGCCGAGGATTCTGGCTGGCTTCCATCTGCTGCAGAACTCTCTGGCGAGACAGTCGAAGGCACTCTTGCTCGCGCCAGAGTGCGGCTCTTTCAGCGCTCATCGCGGGATGCGGCTTGGCCGACTTATCGCTCGCTTCGGCCTGCTGCGCTTCCACCGACTTGCTTTCCCACCCTCTGGCCATGCGGTGATTATAGTTCCCGGCTCCCGGTTTCCGGCCGGCAATCGGCCCCCGCGTAAGACGAACTCTGCCGCTCGATTCCCAAAACAGTTCCTGAAAACGTATCAAGACGGAAAAAACATTAAATCCCAACGATTCTATGGTTATAATGCTTCCCGATTCGTACGGGTCCGCCTTTTGAGGGGGAGGCGGCTACGGGGAGTAGTATCTGTGTACCCCTCAAGCGTCACACGCTTGCACTTTGATTTGCCGGGACGGTTCACACCGTCAAATGTGGCTGGGACTACGCATCCATGTAGTTCTCATTGCCATCGACACGGCGATCTCTCGCGCTTTCTTCGCGCCGTGTCTCCCCTCTCGCTTGTTTTAACCTATCGTCTGCCAGGGATGGCTCAGAACCGTCGACTGATCGCGCGGAGGAGGTTTCGCCGTGGCGACTAATCCTTCCGACTTTGCTGCAGACAACCTGATTCCCTTCGCGCGCCCCGAAGCACTCGCCGAGCCGGAGAAATTACTCGCCGCCTACTTTAGTTCTTCCACCGTGGGCCTGTGTATCTTGAATCGTGAGTTTCGCTATATCGCCATCAACAGTGCCCTCGCGGAAATCAACGGCATTCCCGCGGCCGACCACTTGGGCAAGACCGTTCGTGAAGTTCTGGGAGAGGTCGCGGATCGGCTCGAGCCCGAATTTCAACGGGTATTCCACGAGCGCGAGCCGGTGAACTTCGAGGTCTCCGGGACGCTCTCCACAAGAAACGAAGCCGGCTACTGGATCGTGCACTACCTGCCCATCCAGGATGCTTCCGGAGAAGTCACGCGTATCGGCGCCGTTGTGGTGGAAATTACCACTCAAAAACAGCTGGAAAATGGGCTGAAAGACGTCGGCCGGAAACTGCGCCACGAAATGGACCGACTACAGATGGTGCTGGACTTGAGCAGCATCATGGCGTCGAACCCGAACCTGCAGCAGACGTTTCCGAAGATTTCCGCCCGCATCCGCCGCGTCCTGCGCCACGAGTACGCCGGCTTCGAGCTGCACGATCCCAACACCGGACTGCTGGTCCGCCAGGCCGAAGACTTTCCCTTAGGAAAAGGATTGCTCTCGTCCCTGCCCATCAGTCCCCACAACAGTCCCACGGGTCGCGCCTTGCGGGAGCGCGCGGCCATGATTTTCTCGAAGCACCAAATACAGGACTTTGAAGCCGAAATTGCCAAGAATTTTCTAGCGGAAGGTCTTCGATCCCTGTGCTGCGTCCCACTGGTCCGTCCCAAGGGCGCATTGGGAGTTCTCGTGCTGGGCAGTACCCGGGCTCACGCCTTTCAGGCCGAGGACTTGACGGTGCTGAATCAGGTCGCCACCCAATTCGCCGTGGCTCTGGAAAATCATCGAACCGCGGCGGAGATCGAGGCCCTGAGGCAGCGCCTGGCCGAAGAGAGAAAGTACCTGGAAGGCGAGGTCCGCTCCGAGGGCCGCTTCACGGAAATTGTGGGCGACAGTACAGCGCTCAAGCAGGTACTGGACCAGGTTGCGACCGTAGCGCCCAGCGAAGCTACCGTCCTGATTCTGGGCGAGACCGGCACGGGCAAGGAACTGGTCGCCCGTGCCGTGCATCGCTTGAGCCGCCGTAAGGGCGGCGCCTTCATCAAGGTCAACTGTGCCGCCATCCCTACCGGCCTGCTGGAGAGCGAACTTTTCGGACACGAAAAGGGAGCCTTTACCGGCGCAATCAGCCAAAAGGTCGGACGCATGGAACTGGCTGACGGCGGAACTTTATTCCTCGACGAAGTCGGCGAGATTCCCCTCGAGTTGCAGCCCAAGCTGCTGCGCGTGCTTCAGGATCAGGAGTTCGAACGGCTGGGCAGTAACCGCACGATTAAAGTGGACCTGCGCCTGGTGGCGGCGACCAACCGGGATTTGGCCAAGGGCATGGCGGAGCATGAATTTCGCAGCGACCTCTTCTACCGGCTCAGCGTGTTCCCCATCCGCGTGCCTCCGCTGCGCGAGCGGCGCGAGGATATTCCCTTGCTCATCCGCTACTTCGTGCACAAGTTCGCCCTGCGCATGGATCGCCAGATCGAAACGATTCCCAAGGAAACCATGAGAGCGCTGTCGGAGTGGTCCTGGCCGGGCAACGTTCGGGAACTTGAGAATCTTATGGAACGTTCCGTCATTCTGAGCGACGGCAACGCCCTGCGTGTACCGCTGTCGGAACTGCGCAGCGAAACCCACGCCCGCAGCTCCACGCTTCCTCCCAGCGCGGATCATAGTTTAGATAACGCCGAACGCCAGCATATCCTGCGCATCCTTCGCGAAACCCGCGGCGTGCTGTCTGGGCCCAACGGCGCCGCACATCGCCTGGGGCTGAAGCGCACCACTCTGCAATCGAAAATGCAGCGCCTCAAAATTACCCGCAACGACTACATGGGTGGCTGACCAAACCACTCCGTCAACGCTGTCTGAGGGCATGTCTCGCATTTTTTGGCGAGCATAGGAATTCCTTCTTCTTGATGAGCTCCAGGTGAGCTCTAGTTCGTGCGATTTCTAGTTCGTTTGATAGAGATCGCAGAAGTGACGACGTGACGGCTAATCGGCAACTATGCCCAACAGTCGACATCTGCTCGCAAAGGGCCCGTCTGTCGAATTTCGGAACTTGTTCCAAACAAGTAAGTTCCACCATTCCCCATCCCCTCCCGTTGCGGAATACGACGTGCACAACCCTGACTGATTCTGCCTCTGGCCGGCGAGCGATTTTTCCCCACCTCCCCAGCAGGCTTTGGTTCCAAACCAGCAGGCTCCGGGCGGGCTGACGTAGCCGGCTCTGTGGGGTGAGAGAAGTGGCATTAACCAACCGATGTCGACCGTTGCATACCGTCGCTCCTCCTTGCCTGGTCCAAGTTTTCCCCTCGCCCAAATCCCAGGCCGGCGTAGTCGGCGAACACTCGAATCACCCTGCGGGATGTACCCCGTGGTTGCGGGAACAGGCACTATCCCGGTTCGGGATCACGCACCGGCCCGATATTCAATCGAGTCCTCAGACTGAGCCGCAGGAAATCGACCCGTTCTATCTGTTTGCCTGTCACCTCGAGTGGGAGCAACGGGAAGATTCCGGCGCGGCCTGGGAACTGCTGGCTGCTGCGCAAAGTTTGCACGCCGATACTCGTGCCCATGCCCGCGCGCTGCTCTGCAGTTCGCACCAACTGGGAACCGTCGGCGCGAGTTCGAGCTTCATCACCAAGAAAAAGCGGTCCGCCGCTATGGAGACAAACATGAAGGGGCCCTATGGATTGGAGATCGTCGACGACTGCGCCGAGTGTATGAATCCCACCTCCGGCTTCTTTTGCAGCTTTTCCGAAGCGGCGCGGCAATCGCTGAACGAGGTCAGTCATAAGAGTGTTCTGCCGGCCGGGGCGATCCTGTTTGTCGAGGGTCAAAGTCCGCGCGGAATGTTCATTCTCTGCTCGGGGAGAGTGAACCTCTCCACAACTTCGCGTGAAGGCAAGATTCTGATTCTCAAAACCGCTGAAGCCGGGGAAGCTCTCGGCCTGAGCGCCGCCATCTCGGGTGTGGGCTATGAATCGACCGCCGCGACTTGTACTCCATGCCAGTTGAACTTTGTGGATCGCAAACACCTGCTTGAACTCATGGAGTCCCACAGCGAGGTCGCAGCACGCGCGGCGCTGTGTTTGAGCCGCGACTACCAGACCGCTTATCGCGACATACACGATCTGGTGCTCACCCGTTCCTCCGCCGGCAAGCTGGCGAGGTTATTACTCTCCAATTCACCGATCCAGAATTCGCCGATTCAGGGACTCGAGGACTCCGAGAGCCGCATCCATGGCACGATGACCCATGAAGAGATGGCGCAGCGCATCGGTTCGTCACGTGAAACCGTGACCCGGCTGTTAAGTGATCTGAAGAAAAAAAGGTTGATTCGTCTGGAGGGGTCGACGCTGGTGATTCGAGATCGCACGGCGTTGAAAGCCCTGGCAGTTTAGGCCTTCCCCCCTGGGAACCGGAGGACGGTTGCTCTCTCTCACCGTCCTCCGGAGTTGTTATGAACGGAACGTAGAAGTGAAGTTATGTATTCCGGTTCGCTCATCAACGATCTTTTTGCTGTGGTCGAACGAGCCGACACGGAACGAGCTCGCGCAGAGCGCAGCCAGATAGAGCAAGCCCACGTTGTACGAGATCATGGGAATTCGCGCGCCGCTCACGCGGAAGCGCAGGCGATCGCCTGTCAGTGCTCCGGTGAGAGCTTAGAGCCGGAACAGTTCCCGCAGGCGCCTGGTCTGAGCCCGGCTGACTGGAATCTCTGTCTGTTTCTTGTCGTCCATGCGCAACTGGTACGAGCTCTTGAACCACGGAACGACTTCGCGGATGCGGTTGATGTTCACCAGGTAGGAGCGATGGGCCCGCCAAAACAGATTCGTATCTAAGCTGGCCAGCAGTTCTTCCAGAGTCCGGCAGTTAGATTGTCCCTCCATGCCCACCGGCCCTCCGGTCACCACTGTAATCACGCCATCTTCGATCCAGGCGTAGCAGATCTCCCGCTGGTCCACCAGAAACATGCGGCCCAGCGCTTTGAGCAGAATCTTCGCCGCCGGCTGTTTCTGCGACTCGATCATCCGCACCAGCGTGTCGATCTTCTCGGCCGGGAGCCCGCCCGCGTCCTGCTTGGCCCGCGCTTTCTGGATCGCCTGCGCTACGCGCTTCTTGTCAAACGGTTTCAGCAGATAATCGACCGCATTCACCTCGAACGCCTTCACCGCGTACTGATCAAACGCCGTGGCAAAGACAATCTTGGGCAGGGTAATTTTTCGGTCGAGCAGCTTCTTGATCACTCCGAACCCGTCAAGCCCTGGCATTTGGACATCGAGAAACACCAGATCAGGCGCGTGCTCTTTGATCAGGTTGACGGCTTCGAGGCCATTCTTGCCCTGGGCCACGACATTCACATCGTCGGTGTTTTTCAGCAGGTAGGCGAGTTCGTCGCGGGCCAGTTGCTCGTCGTCCACGATCACTGCGGATAAAGCCAAAGCCATTACGTTGCTCCGGACCGGTGCTGGGCACCCGATGTCTCGCCGGGTGCCCCATGTCTCGGGGTTCTTGCGAGACGTGGGATTTGCCAGCACTACTGAGCTGAGTATAGTGCTCCAATTTTCTCAGCGCAACGCGCTTGACCGGCTTGAAGATCAGAGGCATTATTGCGGCTTCTGCATCATTCCTCCCATGTTACCCATTTCCATCTTGGTATAGCCGGCGGGAACCTCGAACAGACTCGCCGGCTGCGTTCCTTCCTGAATGTTGCGCAGTTCCCAGCCCGCGTTCTTGCCCTGCCACTTCACGGGAAAGCGGAGCTTCGGATCGAGCCAAACGTCGCTCGTGTCGCCGTTCGCATTGGTGGACTCGTACTTCACCGTGGTGCGGCCGTTCACGGTATCACTGCCGACTTTGTGGCAGCTCCCGTTCTTGTTCTGCGCCAATTGCATCCAATCCGAACAAGCGGCCTCCACATCGCCAGTACGAAAGAAGTTGTAGGCAGTGCGCTGGCCGGCCGATTGCGAGGACATTTCCATATACATGTGCATTTGATCCATCAACACGGTCGTGGTCTGCGTCGCCAGATTGATAATCACCTCGCCCCCGCCCCTGGGATCCTTCTTCGCCGATTCGAACCGAACCTTATCTTTGGAGAAATACATTTTCCCGTTGCTGGGATGGTCAGGTTTCTGCGTGTCCACCATCTCGGCGGAAAACTCAGTCTGCGCAAACGAAAAACTCGCAGCCAGTAGAAATACGATCAAGCACGAAGTTCGCATCGTCATTCGCATCATCCGTTGCAACATGCAGTCTCCTTTAGGTAAACCGGGTGTTTCCACCTCGAGTGAATGCCCCGAGAAAAGAGCGGGGAAAGCATAACAGAAGAAGCTGCCGCTTTCCGTTTAGGCCACATTTTCCAGCGCCAGCGCCATCCCCATGCCGCCGCTCACGCATAGCGTGGCCACGCCGCGCTTCGTATTGCGTTTCAGCATTTCATGCAGCAGCGTGACTGTGATGCGCGTGCCCGTACACCCGATGGGATGCCCGAGCGCGATCGCCCCGCCATTCACATTGAGCCGCTCGCGATTGAAATTTAACGTGCGGTCGCAAGCCAGCACCTGCGCCGCGAAGGCCTCGTTCAATTCGATCAGTCCAAACTCATGAAGCCGAAGATTATGTTTGTCCTCGAGTTTGCGCAATGCCGGGACCGGCCCAATCCCCATCGTTCGCGGATCTACGCCAACCGACGTGACCGCGACGATGCGCGCCAGCGGCTTCAGATTGTTGGCTCGTACGAAATGTTCATTGGCCACGACCACCGCTGCGGCACCGTCGGTGATTCCAGAAGAATTTCCCGCGGTGATTGTTCCTGTTTTCGAGAAGACAGGCGCCAATTTCCCTAGCTTCTCCATGCTCGCGTCCGCGAACGGATGCTCGTCGCGCGCAAACATAGTCGCCCCTTTTTTTCCTGCGATCGTCGCCGGAACAATCTCAGCATCAAACCGCCCCGCCGCAATCGCACGCGCCGCCCGCGTCTGCGACAAAAGTGCAAATTCGTCCTGCTCCTCGCGGGTAATCTTGTACTGCTCGACCAGCACTTCGGCGGTCTCGCCCATCACCATCTTCGCCAGCGGACAATAAAACCCGTCGCGATACATCCCGTCCACCATTTCGTGATTGCCCAGCCGATATCCCCAGCGCGCGCCGTCTAGATAATAAGGAACCCGCGACATCGACTCGGTTCCGCCCGCCAGAATGCAGTTGGCGTCCCCCACCATGATCGCCTGATACGCCAGCGCAATCGCTTTCATGCCGGACGCGCAAGCCTTGTTCACCGTGAACGCCGGAACTCCCTCGGGCACACCAGCGCGCACGGAAATCTGCCGCGCCACATTCGGACCACCCCCGGCCTGCCGCGCGCAGCCCATAATGGTCTCGTCCACCTGCGCCGGCTCGATCCCCGCGCGATCCATTGCACCCTTGGCCGCGACCACGCCCATATCGGCCGCGGTCAGCGAAGCCATCGCGCCGCCAAATTTCCCGATCGGCGTCCGCACGCCCGAAAGAATATAGATCCCCGGCAAACCGCACCTCCAAACGCTTGAGTCTAGCAGGGTACGAAAGAAGGCTGAAAGATCACGAGTCCGGCGAGCAGATTCTGAATCCGCAGCCGTGCGACGTTAGAGACAGAATGACACCCGGGAGGATTGGCTGACTCTTGCGAACCCGGCTCGCCCAGCGTGCATTGCTGCCCTCTTTTCCGATACATTATTAGTTCTCGTGCCTTGGTCTGAATCATGCTTGATCTGAATTTCGTACGCGAAAACCTACCGTTGGTGGAAGAGAAGCTGCGCCAGCGCGGCATGGATCCGGCTGCTGTGCTGAAGAACTTTCGCGAGGTTGATACGCAGCGCCGCCAAGCCATTACCGAGGCGGAGAGCAGCAAGGCGCAGCGCAACAAGGCGTCGGAAGAGATTGCTAAATTAAAAAAGTCCGGACAGGACGCCGCGGCCGCCATGGCTCAGACCAAGGACCTGCGAGAGAAAATTCAGACGCTGGAGAAAACCGCCTCCGATCTCGATGCGCAACTGCGCGATATTCTCTTGGGCCTTCCCAACCTGCCGCACGCCAGCGTGCCCGTCGGCCATGGTGCCGATGACAATGTGGAAGTGCGACGCTGGGGCACGCCGCCCAAATTTGATTTCGCTCCCAAGCCGCACTGGGACCTGGGCGCTGAACTGGGCATCCTCGACATGGAACGCGCCGTCAAGCTTACTGGTGCGCGCTTCGCCGTCTACTGGGATCTGGGCGCGAAACTCGAACGCGCACTCGCGAACTTCATGCTCGATCTGCACACGCGCGAGCACGGCTACACAGAGGTTCTGCCGCCGTATCTGGTGAATTCCGAGTCGATGTATGGCACTGGACAGCTGCCGAAATTTGCGGCCGATCTTTTCCGGGTGCCGCACGGAGAGAAAGATCTGTGGCTGATTCCAACGGCGGAAGTTCCGGTCACAAATCTTTATCGAGACGAAGTGCTCGACCAGGCGCGGCTGCCGGTTTCACTCACGGCGTATACACCCTGTTTCCGCAGCGAGGCGGGATCGTACGGGAAGGACGTGCGCGGCATCATCCGACAGCACCAGTTTCAGAAAGTGGAATTGGTGAAGTTCGCGCATCCGGAGCACTCCTACGAAGAACACGAAAAACTCACGCGTGATGCCGAGGAAGTTTTGCAGAAGCTTGGGCTGCATTACCGCACGATGGCTCTGTGCACCGGCGATATGGGGGCGGCTTCGGCAAAGACCTATGACATTGAAGTCTGGCTGCCGGGGCAGCAAGTGTATCGCGAGATTTCGTCGTGCTCGAATTTTGAGGCATACCAGGCGCGGCGCGCCAACATTCGCTACCGGCCTGAGGGCAAGAACAAGACCGAGTTCGTGCACACGCTGAACGGCAGCGGGCTGGCTGTGGGGCGAACTTGGGTTGCGATTGTGGAGAACTACCAGCAGGCTGATGGGAGTGTGATCATCCCGGAGGCGCTGCGGAGTTATATTGGGGCGGATCGGATTACGCCGAAGAGCTTCTAGCTGCTAGCTTCTAGCTCCTAGCTAAGCGTCGGCACAGAAGGGTTCAAGCGGTAGTGGAGGGTTTGAAACATGCCCTGCGCGAGATCCCCTTCGACTTCGCTCAAGGCAGGCTCTCGCTTCGTTCGTGAAAACGGGGGGCTTCGGACGACGCCTCGTTGAAAGGGAGTCGAAACTGAGCCGCTGAGGGTTGAAGCTAGTAGCTAGTAGCTAGGAGCTAGGAGCTAGGAGCTAGTACACTTGCACAGAGTGGAAATCACGACGACGGCGCCCAGCGCGCCCCTGCCAATGAACGCCATGTGGCGAACAATTCGCGGATACATTCTTTGGCAATACGAGCGGGGCACGCTTCACTACGACATCATGGTCACGCTGATCATTCTTTTTTTGTGGTTTTCGCCGAAGGTGATTAACTTTAACGATAAACCGATCGCCCGCAATCCGCATCCGACGGATGTGGTTGTATCGGCCGACACCGAGGGCCATCTTTTCTATCAGGTTGCGGCCAGCGCGATTTCGCCGGGCGATGACCAGTCAGTACGCGAGCAGTTACTGCAGATTATCGAGCCGATTTCGGGTGCGGTTTCGATTGTGAGTTATGAACGGATTTCCGACCCCAAGGGACAAGTGCAGAGCTACAAAGTGCTGGCCAAGCGGGATTAAAATTGTGCAACTGCGGTGGGCGGGTTCGACGATCGAAATGACGGTTCCGCAATGAAAAGCTTTCCACTCTTTCTGCCGATCGGGTTCCTCTGTGCTCTTCTTCACTTTCACTTCGCGCCCCAAACGCCGGCCGACGCAAATCCGTTGAACGCGGTGCTGAAAAAGATGGATACTGCGGCGGCCAGCTTTCGCACCACCCAGGCAGATTTCGAATGGGACTTCTACGAAAAAGTCATCGCTGAGGTCGACAACGTTCAAACCGGCACGATCTACTACCGCCGCTCCGGCAAAGAAATTGAGATGAAGGCCGATGTCAAGACGGAAGGACCCGATCTCAAGAGCCTGAAACCCGAGCCAAAGTACGTGCTGTTCAGCCAGGGCAAGATTCGAGTCTATCAACCCAAACCGGACCAGGTGACCGAGATCGATCTCAGCAAGGACCGCTCCGTCGAAAGCTATCTCGTTCTTGGCTTTGGCGGCAGCGGACAGGATCTGCTCAAAGCCTTCGACGTGACTTATGTCGGTCCGGAGAGCATTGCCGGCGTGGCCACGGCGAAACTACAACTCGTCCCCAAGTCTGACAAGGTGCGCAACACCTACCATCGAATTCTTCTTTGGATCGACCTCGAGAGAGGAATCTCGGTGCAGCAGCAGTTCTTTACGCCACAAGAGGATTACCGCCTGGCCAAGTACTCCAATATTCGCGTTAACGAAAAGGTCTCGGACGACGTTTTCAAGCTAAAAACCACAAGCAAGACGCAGACCCTATCACCTCGCGGTTAAGTTGTTGAATTAAAAGGGTAAGAAATGTGCTGAGTTTTGCACACTGGCAAGCTATACTGACCGCTCCTTCTTTTGGGCATTGGAGCAGTTGGATTTATTCATGGCCAAGGTTTTCACGATTACAGTCCCGCCTAAGTTGGGAAACAAGCGCAGGGAGCGTACCTCAGATCCACGCTATGTGGATGGGCAGCGACTGCTGGTGGAAGCCATGAAGTATCTGGCGCAGGCCGACCCGGTCAGTAACCGCCCCGCGATCGAATTGATTTCCGAACACGTCCGGACCCGTTTCCGCATGAGCGACTCGCCGCTGGGTTAAGCCGATTGCTGGGTTAGGCTGATCAACCGTCCGATTCAACCTCTTACAAATGCAGCAGTGAAAAAGCTAGGGACGGCTTTCGCCGTCCCTATAGTATTTCCCCGCGCGAGTGCAAATCTCAGAAGGCAAATCTAATCGAGAATTGCATCACCCGAGGCGTCGTCAGCGTCCGTTGGAACTTGCCGAAACCGGTGATGTCGACCAGGTCTTCGGTCTCCACGGCGTTGGCAGCGTCAAAGCGGACAGAATTGGTGACGTTAAAAACTTCCCACGAGAATCTGAGCATCCGAGTCTCGCTGAACATCCAACTCTTGTTGAGGCCGCCGTCAATGGAGAAAAAGCCGGGGCCGCGGAAGTTGTTGCGCTGGCCCGCTTCGCCAGGGTAAGTGTCACGGAATGTAACCGTCCCCGAACTCGGAAGATAAGGGCACTGGCACTGGATGCTCTGCGCATTCTTGAATGCATTGGGGATGCCGCTCGAGTCGATGTATACACCGGTCTTTGGTTTGGGCCCAACCAGAACCGACGTACCTTCGAGTTCGAAATTGGTTGCCCACCCCGTTCCGGCTGAAACGCTGAAGGGGAAACCGCTGGTCCAGCGGCCCAGGCTGCTCAATCCCCACCCGCCGAACATGGAATTCAGGACGCGGTTTCCGGTGCTCCAGCGCCGACCTTTGCCATAGGGAATATCCCAGATCACGTTGAAGTTCAACTGGTGCGTGGTATCGAAGTCCGAGGTCCCGCGCCATAGGTCAGGAGACCAGGCATTGATCGCCTGATTGTTATAGGCAACGCCGCCGGCGGCTTCGAATCCATTCACGCGTTCGGCGTTCGAGCTGGCGTCAATGGAATGGGAATACACGTAATTCAGGTCGAACTGCAGGCCCGCGCTCATAGCGTGACGCAGTGTGACCTGCAGCGCGTTATAGCTGCTGTTGCTGCGGGTCTGCCAGCCATAGAGCGAAGAGAACTGGTCCTGGTAGTAGCTATAAGGAGTGCCGGGCCCATAATACGTGCCGCCGGCGGCGTTACCCGCACATGCCGGGTAGCAAAACACGTCCATAATCTCCTGCGCGGTAGTCTCGTTGCCCGCGAAGCAGTAGAACTCGTCATACAGGTTTTGCGTCGCCGTCGGGCTCACAGGAACGGCTCCGTTGGTCGGCGAGCACGGCGTATTCGAGTTGGTGCCAGAGAGCAGGCCGGGACCTGCCGCCTGCGGGAACAGATTCTCCCAGTAGGGGATCGGCTGGATACTATTGATGGGAGTGTTCGCGGCTGCAGCTTTGGAGAACATCTGCGCCGCATTGAAGTAATCAAGCCCGCTCTTAGGATCCACGAGGTCGAGCGGTTGCGCCAGATCGACTTCCTGTAGCAGGTGATGCGCGAAGCGTCCGGTGTAGGTGGTCGACAGCACGAAGTCGTGGGCAAACTCGCGGGTGAAAGAGAAGTCAATCACCTCCGAGTAAGGGGTCTTCAGGTGATCGTCGATGCCCCAGGCGATCGCCAATCCGTAAGTGTTGGGATTATTGGGAGGAGTGTAGGGAAAGCCGCTGGGGGGAGTGGCGATTTCGCCAGCGGGTAAGCTACCCGGCCCCGTCAGTTGGGTGAAGCGCGGTGAGTCGTCCACGGTGGAAAGGCCGGCTGGGTTGCTAAACGTTGAGGTTAATCCCCATGATCCATTGCGGTCGAAAGTGTTCACCACACCTTCACCGAAATGATCGAAGTAAATGCCGTAACCGGCACGAAGGGAACTCTTGCCCGCGTCCCCAACGATCATGTGCCAAAAGCCGCTGGCCGCGTGGGGCGAATAGGCAATCGCGAACCGGGGCGCGAGATTCCTGTAGTCCCAGGCCCAGTAGGGCTTGGCGTGGTTGGCCTGCCCGGAGAGGTTAAAGGTCAAATCGGGTTGATCCACGTTGCCCAGATAGGCTTCTTGCCCGCGGGTCTTGAACCACTGATCCATATCCACTGTAGGAGACACCTGGTTTCCCCTGTTCTCAAAGGGAGGCTGCAGGAGGGAATAGCGGACTCCGTAGGTCACAACCAGGTTGGGAGTCATGCTCCATTTATCCTGCAGGTACAGCTCCCCTTCGAAGTTCTGAAAGTGGCGCGGAACCAGTTCTCCGTTGGGAATTTGCTGGCCGAACTTATTCTGGTTGGCCTGGGTGAAGGTTTCGCTGAGTATCCCAGCCACGTCCATGGCAGCAAAGCTATAGGAAGTGCCGAAGTTCGAGTCCACATCCGGATAGGGGCCACCTGCGTAGGAATCCATGAGCGAAGGGTCGAGGCTGACGCCTTCGTTGGCGATGAACGACGGATCTAGCCAATACAAGTTGGTCTGCGCGAAAGAAATGTTGTCTGCGTTGGATTGACGATTGTTGCGGATGAGGCGCCAGTTGGTGCCAAATTGAATGGTGTGCGTGCCCTTAGTCCACGATACGTCGTCCGCGAAATTGTTCACAGGCACGTTGGTGAGGATGGTCTGGCTGCCGAAAGCTTGCGTATCGTCGAGGCCGCGAAAGTTAACGAAATCCTGGTTATTGATGCCGCCAGTCCCGAGGCCCTGGCGGACGAATGCATAACGGAAATTATTGATCACATTGTTGGAGATCAATGCTGTATAGCCCGCAGCGATTCCTTTGCTGTTGTTGGTGATGAAGGCGTAGGGAGGCTGTCCGGGAAACTGCGGCGGCTGCTTCTCGTGGTCGTTCTGCAGGTTGCCGCGCACAAATAGCGAGTGGGTCCCGCTGGCGTTGATTTTGTAGTCGAGCTTGACGATGTAGGTGTCGTGTTTGATCGGATCGGCACCCGGGAAGGTGTACCCGGCTGTATTCAGCAGGTCGCCTTCGCTGCTGGAGTTGGGGAGCGGGTACTTTGTGAACAAGGCGTCCGGATTGGCTCCGTTAATGTTGGTAATCAAGCCATTGGGACCGCCGCCGGCGGGATTGCCAGGCGTGCCGGGACAGGTGGGGACGGTAGAGGGGGGAATGGGTGTCTCGCAGTTCGTGTCGAGCGCTCCGACCTGACCGGGCGTCAGGGTCGCGACGTTAAATCCGGCGAAGGTTTGGCCGCCGGATACAACGTTTATGGTCGAGTTGCTAGTTTGGCAATTAATATCGCTGTTTGGGACATTCGGATCGTAAGGATCGCAGAGATATTTCAGATTCCCCTGTTGCATGCTCAGAGTCGGCACTTCGCGCGTGACCTGTTCCTGGTCGGAAGTGCGCTGGCCTTCGTAGGCGAGGAAAAAGAAAAGCCGATCTTTCTTGATGGGGCCGCCGAAGGTGCCGCCAAAAGTATTGCGCAGGACGAAGCCTGGCCTATTGGGCAGTGCCGGTGTCGCACTCAATTCCGCTTGCTTGTTGAACCAGTCGTTGGCCACGGTGAAGTTGGGCCGATAGTATTCGTAGCCCGAACCATGGAACGCGTTGGTGCCGCTCTTGGTGACCAGATTTACCTGCGCGCCCGAGGACCGGCCAGAGTCAGCGTCATAGTTGCCAGTCGTAACGCGAAATTCCTGCAGAGAATCGAGCGTGGTGCGCATGGCGCCCTCGAAGGCGAAGCCTTCGAGCTGGTCGTTATCGTCCAGACCGTCGAGCGTGATGTTGGTCTGGTCGCTGCGGGCTCCGTTGACCGAGCCGCCGCGGCTGTCAGACATCTGCTGATCGTCGGTGGTCTTGCCGATGTAGGTGACGCCGGGCTGCAGGCTGAGAATGGCGACCGGATCGCGGCCTTCGGAAGGCAGGTCGGTGAGCTGCCGCGCACTGAAGTTATTCCCGAGAGTGGCGTCCTGAGTGTTGACCTGGGGCGCTTCACCGGTGACGTCGATGACCACCGAGCCGCCCTGAACCTGCAGAGCCATATTCACAGTCGCCGGACTGCTTACCTGCAGCACCACGTTCTCACGTTTGGTGGTGGCAAAGCCGGCAGCCGTCACCGTCATCACGTAGGTGGAAGGTGGAACTTCAAGGAGCTGATATGTCCCCTGGTCATCTGTCTTGACGGTTCTCGAAAAGCCTGTCGACTTGTTGCTGAGAGTCACGGAGGCTCCGGTCACCACAGCTCCTTTAGCGTCAGAGATGGTGCCGCGGAGAGAAGACGTCGCAGATTGCGCCGAGGCCAAAGTGCCAAGCGCGAGGAATGAGCCGATCACCGCCAGGCCGATCGTTGCTGACCTGAGCACTGCCGCCACTAGCCGTGAGCCAGAACGCATAGAAAGCTCCCTTCACCCGAAAGGGCGTCGTTTTCTGATTACGTCATACCCAGGAGAGCAGAGAC
>JBEKRY010000106.1:0-15183 GCA_049517555.1 Candidatus Sulfotelmatobacter sp.
TGATTGATCTCGCGCCAGGCAGCGTCGCCGACCGTGCCGGATACGTCGATCTTTAGTTTCAGTACGGACATCTCAAGGCCAGCTCCGGCTTTTCTGCGACCGCGGAACCATGCGACCGCCGTGGAAAGAGCGGCCCTTCAGGGCCGCGTTCGAGACCGCATACGGACGCGGGCTTCAGCCCCTGTGGACGTCTTCCGTTACAACGCCCGTGAAACTCCTCCACGGGGACTAAAGCCCAAGAACATTTGTAACGCGTACGCGGCGCTGAAGCGCCACTCTTCTACGTTGCCCAAGACGCTCGTCTGCGCCCCACGGCAACTTCCTTCGTTCGCAAATCTTCAGCTGTGCGGGAACCACTGGTACAGCATGAAGTACACAATCACGCCGGTGACGGAAACATACATCCACAGCGGCCAGGTCCAGCGCGCGATCGCGCGATGCTGGGGATAGCGCGCCTTCAGCCCGCGGCTCAGCGTAATGATAACCATGGGAACGATCACGATCGCCAACGTGACGTGCGGAATCAGGATCACCAGATAAATCACGTGCCACATGGGCGCGCCGAGAAACCGAATATCTCCGACGTGGGCGTGAAAATAAACATAGCAGGCCAGAAACACGGCTGATGCGACGACCGCGCCGATCATACATGCTCTGTGCGCGGCCATGCGTCCCCGCGCGATCAGGATTCGCCCAGCCAGCAGCAGCACGGCACTGGCTCCGTTCAAGCTCGCAATCAGGGCAGGGAAGTAGGCGTATTGTTCAGGGATCGAAGTCCCAACCATCGACGTTTCGGCGATCAAGCGGCGGGCCTCGTGCTTCTGCGATTTACCATCAGGAATGCGAGTCCGAACATGACCAGGGAAAACAGCAGCAGAGTTGCCATGTCGTAAGAGAGCGGGAAATCGGAATCCGTGCCGGGATACATCAAACCGCGCAGCGCCTCCACTCCATAGAACAGGGGATTCAGGTGCATGATTACCTGTAGCCATTTCGAAGCGCTCGTGATGTGAAACAGCGCGCCGGAAACCAGCCACAGAGGAATGAGAAACAGATTTACGATTCCGTGAAACGCTTGTGAGGAATCCATGGGCCAGGCGATGGCAAAGCCCAGCGCGGTCAGAGAAAACGAAACCAGGAATACCACCACCGCAACCAGCAGCACCTGCAACGCGTCGAGATGCACGCCGGCAAAGGGCGCGAAGATCAGAAAAATCATGCCCTGGACTGCGGCCAGCGTTGTGCCCCCCAGCACTTTGCCCAGTACAATCGCGGTGCGCGACACCGGTGCAACCAGTACGGATAATAGAAACCCTTCCTTGCGGTCATCAATCACCGACATCATTGTGAAGATCGAAGTGAAGAGCACAATGAGAATCAACGTGCCGGGGTAAAAGTAATGCAGATAGTCCTGCTGACTCGATCCAGCGCCCGAGCGGAACGAGTTCCCAAATCCCGACCCCAGCACCAGCCAAAACACGAGGGGTGACGCCAGCACTCCCACCACGCGCGTGGGCTGACGGTAGAAGCGCACGATCTCCCGCCACCAGAGCGTGAATGCCGGCAGCATTACGCCTGGCGATGCGTGCGTCAGCGGTCGCGCCAGAGTTGTTGCTTGGGTTGCCATTATTGAATCCTAAGTCGCCTTCGCCGCAGGAGCCTTGACCGACGCAGCTTCTTTCTTTTTTCCGATCATCCCAGCGTCACGCATCTCCCAGAATGCATTCAGGAGGAAGCAACCGGAAAGTGTGAGCAGGATCAGCGTCATGAACAGTCCGTCCACTGTCGCCGAAAAGGGCCACAGCACGATCATGCCGCTCAGGAAAATCCACACAACCCCCACCAAGGGCACGACACCGAGCACCAGAGAAAGCACCAGAATCATGGGACGCAAGTTACCTCCTCTTTTTCTTCTTATCTTTCTTCATCTCTTCGGAACTTCGCTGGCGAGAATCCGCTTCGCGCTCTTCGCTCCAGAACTTGTGTCCCGTGCGGTGGATGAATACATCCTCCAGCGCGGGCTTGCTGACCGAAATCGCCTGAATTTCACCGGGAAACGCCTCGACCACGTCGGGTACGAACCGGTGTCCGCCCTCGCGCTCAATGCGCACCTGATTTCCCAGGACGGTGGTCGCGACGTCGAAACGCGACTGTATGTGCTCGGCCAGTGCCAGGGCGTCGTGCGCGGCGTCGAGCAGGATCACGTCCCCGCCGATTTCGCTTTTCAATTCTGTCGGCGAACCGAGAGCCACCAGATTTCCTTCATTCAGGATAGCCAACCGGTCGCAGCGTTCGGCCTCTTCCATCAAGTGCGTCGTTACCAGCACGGAAACCTGCTCTTCATCGCGCAGCATTTGCAGGTACTGCCATAAGTCCCGGCGCGCCCCAGGGTCGAGTCCCGTGGTCGGTTCATCCAGCAGCAAGACGCCCGGATGATGAAGTAATCCCTTGGCCAGTTCGATGCGTCGCTGCATACCTCCAGAAAATGTTTCCACGCGTTCCTTGGCGCGGTCGGCCAGCCCAACTCGGTTCAGCATTTCTCCCACGCGCGCTTTAAGCGCCGACCCGTGCAGACCATACAGATGTCCCTGATGCCACAGGTTTTCGTACGCCGTCAATTTCCCATCGACACTCTGCGCCTGAAACACCACGCCAATCTGCCGCCGCAGGCTGGCGGCGTCCAGCGCCGCATCGCATCCCATGACGACTGCTCGGCCGGCCGTGGGTATCATCAACGTCGAGAGAATACGGAAGAGTGTGGTCTTTCCGCTGCCGTTGGGACCGAGCAGGCCAAACAACTCTGCCCGCCGCACATCGAACGAAACGCCATTTAGCGCCGTCCGGTGCTCGTAGCGATGGACCAGATTCTGTACAGAAATTACCGGCGTACCAGATGCGTGCTCTACTTCCGAGCCAGCATCGGCGAACGCAGCGACTTTCGAAACCAAATGAGACTCCCAAGGACTGCAATCAGTTTACGACATCCGGCACGGAATTATGGTTTGCGCGCGGCAAAAGCTTTCGACCATTCGACCATCAGATGCAGCCTACGCCGTCGAGGCGTCCCCTTGCGCCTGCGGCACTCGCTCTTCGAACGCGACCGGAACATGCCTCCACACCTGGATCGCCAAAATGACCGCAGTCGCGAGCAGGAGCGCTCCGACCGCGACATGAGCCACGGTTGCCATCACCATGGGAAGCTCGGGCTGCACTGCGTTACGACCCCACGCCACGCGCGTCAGAAATGCAGTAAAGCCAAGGCAGAGCTGGGCAATGACCAGCGACAGCATCGCAATCGCCGGGCGGCGCACTGCTTCGATGTGCGAGTAAACGGTGAGCGCCCGCACGGCCGTCCAAGCCAACACAAACGAGACCACAACCGCATTCGCGACGTGCGGCCACCAACTCAACCCGTGATGACGGAACATCGCCCCCAGAACGAGCTGCACGTAAAGCACGAAAATTGAGAGCATCGTCAGGGTGAACAAACTGGGCCGCCGCTGGTCGAACTCCACGCGCGGCTGCTCTTCAATCCATCTCTTGCCGGTGAATAGCGCGATTGCCACCGCAATACAGAAAAATGTCTGTGCCAGCGCCGCATGCGCCGACGACACTGCCGGCGGCAGGTAGAACAGAACCGTAATTCCCCCCAAGATCCCCTGGGCAATCACTGTGCCCACCGCGGCATAAGCCAAAACCCGCAACCAGCGCCGCTTTTCCACCCGCCAGGTCCAGACGGCGAGGATGACCGTCAAAAGTCCCGCGCCCTGTGCGATCATGCGATGGGTATGCTCGAACTTCACGCCGCCCACCAGTTTCGGAATCTTGTACCAGGAGCCGAAGGAGGTTGGCCAGTCCGGTACCGACAATCCGGCATCGTTGCTGGTGACCAGCGCGCCCGCGATGATCAGAAGAAAAGTCCAGCAGGCCAAGACCACAGCAAGCCGGTGATGGCCGCGATTATAGGTTGCCCTGATGGCTTTCAGAGTAATGCCCCTTGGGCTCGGCTGCGAGAAGAGGGCAGTCACGCCGCCCTCGCTTTAAGAGCGTCTTAAGCGAACAGAGCAGGTCACCCGTAAAGCGACCTGCTCCGTCCAACTCAGCATTTTATCAAATCGGAAGCGCTACTCGGCGGCCGGTTTGAAGCTCTGGTCCACGGTCTTCGTGTCTTTGGCGGCGACCGTTACCTTCTGGTCTTGCTCGCCCAGTTTCTCCTGCACAAATGCGATGGTGTAATCGCCCGGAGGCAGGCCCTTGATCTCGTACTTTCCGTCCTTGTCGGTCACCGCGTAGAAGGGAGTCTTCACCACGTTGATGTACATCTTCATCCAGGGGTGCTGGTTGCACTTGACCGGCAACATAATTTCTTCGCGGGCGAAATTCTTTTCGATGGCCGGAGAAGACGGCGGCTGCGACTCGTTCCACTCGCGATTATTTTGCGGCGTGGGATGAATGTTGTGCGTGGTTGGATCGGAATTCTTGATCTGAACCGTCTGGCCTGCCATTACGCCTAGTACGTGCGGATGATACTTGCAGCCCTGCTGTTCAAGCACCACGGGATCCCTGGGAACATCGAACGTGCGATTGCCCAGCCCGTCCTTGACGTAGACGAAGACGTTGGCCAGATCCCCGCCGTTCACAACCACGTTCTCGGCTTCGTTTGAGCCCTTGCAGCCGGGATCCTGGCTCATATCGATCTTTGACGCCTTCGGAGCCGGGCCGTCAAACTTGACCGTGCCGTTGATCGTCGCCACCGTTGCCGGATCGATTGGAGTTGCCGCTGGCGCCGACATGGCCGGCTGTTCGGCCATCGAATTCGAAGCCGGAGCTTCCTCCTTCTTGCTGCACGCCCCCAGCACCAGCAGAGCACCCAATGCCACGATACCAATCGTTATTCCTGTCCAACCTGTTTTCTTATTCATAATGTCGTCCTTTCGTGGAAATCTGCTGCGAATCATTAAGGTCCGTTGTCATTCCGGGCAAGCCGGAGCAAACACGACGGCGCCCCGAGGAATCTGCTCTTTCTGCCGCTAGAAATTCTACCGCGAACCTCCGCTCAGCGGGTGCTGCGATTCCACTGCAGCCTGCTTGCGATTGCTGGAACGCTGTACCGCCGCCTTGGCGTGCGGCATCGACGAAGCTACCCGCCGCTGCTCTTCCGGGGTCAACTGGAAGATGTAATCGGTCAGAAGCTTCCGATGATCGCCGTCATACCCGTTAAATATCGGCGGCGTCGGCCCGGCGAAAACGTACCGGCCGCCCTCCGGCTTGAAGAGTCCAGACGGCATCGACGTCCCCGGACTGATTGCGGCTGGATCGGTGATCCACCGTTCTACCCAATCCGGCTTTAAACGCTCTTTCGCCAGCAGGAAGTTGGGCGCCGTCGCAATCTTGTCGTGCGCGGGATCGCCCGTGGTGTGGCACTTCAGGCAGGGCGCGGCCGTGCTCGAAAACAGGCTGCGCGCCATGTCGTTTTCTTTGGCGGTCAGTGTAGGCACTTCTTCCGGGATGTAGGGCAGCGGCTGCTGCGACAGCGCCTCGAAGAACCTGACTAGCTTTCGCAATTCGTTATCCGAGAAGGAGAACGTCGGCATGCGCACTTTCAAATATGGCCGCACGCCATTGCGATTTGTATCCGTCGTGCTGAGCGCCGGATTCGACAGGAACTTTCGCAGCCATTCCGGATCGACGCGCGCTCCTTCCGTGAGAAGTTTCGGTGGCAACTGCTCCTGCACATCCTGATACTGCTTCAATCCCATCAGAATCGTGCGCTGGCCGGGAATAAACTGGTGGCATCCCATGCAGTTGTATTTCTTGATCACCCACCAGCCCTCTTGAATATCGTGCCGCGCATCGCCCGGCTTGAACTGATAACTCGCGGGCAGGGAAGTCTCCTCGCTGCCCATGAGAAACGTAGTCAGATCGAGCACCTGCTCTTTGGTGAGATGCAGGTTTGGCATGCGTGAGGCGTCCAACTCACCCTTGATCTTGCCCTTGTCGTAAACCTCGGGCTCGGCCAGTTTGTGCTCGAAAAATCCCTTCTGGCTGTACCAGGGCTCGGTCGCGGGGCCGTCGGGCAGGCGCGCCAGATCATCCTTATTTGTGATGGGCTCGGCATCTTTGCCGCCGCGCTCCGCGACCGTGGTAAACAGCGCAAAGTCGAGCCGCTCGATCGGCTTGCTGCCTTCAAACGTAAGCTCAGTGCCGATGCGGCCTTCGTCTTCCATGCCGGAGATTTCGTGGCATCCGCCGCAGCCGTAGTGACGGACCCATTTCTTGCCTTCCTCTTTCAGTGCCGGATCATCCATGAACGCCGCTTCTGGGTACGATGACGGCTCCTGCTTTTTCTGCGTCATCAGATACGTGGCGATGTCCTCTGCATCTTCCGGACTCAAGCGCAGGCTGGGCATCACGGTCATGTTCTGCACTTGCAGTTCATGTCCGTCATTCGGACACTTGCTGTGATCGAGGTCAAACTGGTAGGGAAGTCCCTTCTTGGCGTAGTCCTCGGGACCGATGTCTTTCTTCTCGTACGGGCAATACGGGCGCGTCCGCTGCCGGGCGTTGTGAATCCAGCGCACCAGATAATCGTAATTTGCTTTCTCGCCCACCCGCGTTAGATTCGCGGCGAACGTTCCACCCTGTAGCTGGTCGCCTTCGCCGATGGAGTGGCAGGCCAGACATCCTCGCTCTTCAAACAATTCTTTTCCGTGCGCGGCGTTTCCTGGCTTTTGTTTGGGCAGAGCGTCGGTGAATCCTGATTGCCAGATATAGGCGGAAATCGCCTGAATCTGATGATCGGTCAGCCGGAAGTTCGGCATCTTGGTCGTGGGCCGGAAATCCGACGGCTTCTTCAGCCAGACCGGAATCCAGTTCTTGTTCAGTTTCAGCCGGACGTCTTTCAGGTTCGGTCCAACCTTTTTCTGATCCTGCATCAGGCTGTGCGACTGGAAGTCGAGCTGCTGCAAACGCCCGTCCAGCTTGCTGTTGGCCACTTTTAGGTCGGTGGCCTTTGTGTTCAGCGCGTTGGCGACATCGTTCGATTCCGCCGCATCGGCCTGTTTCATCAGGTACGCGGTCTGCTTTATGTTGTCTTTTTTCTGCGTTTCAATCTGCTTGATTTGCTGGCCGACCGAGTTCAGGTCTTCGGGCTCCTTGTCGTATCCCTCATACCGATGGCAGCCCATGCAGCCCCGTTGCCGGAAAAGGTCCTTTCCGTTGTTGATGGTTTCCCACTGCACATCGCCGCTGGCCAGAACCATGTCGGCGGCGTGGCAATTCTGGCAGCCCGCTTGCGCGTTCTCCTTCGGAAACAGCGGCCACAGCCAGTGTTCGTAATTGCCGTGGGCCTTTTCGACGCTAGTGGTCGCGCGTCCGTTTCCTTGATGACACGGGGAGCAGCCGAACTTGTCGGGATCGTGAATCTGCAATAGCTCTGGCTGCGAATGGCTGACGAATGCGTCGGCATATTCGTCCGGCTTCTTCTCGCCCTTGGCCATCATCGATGCCAGCGTGATTTTCAAAGGCTCGCGGGTGTTCATGTGGCAGGATTCACACCGGTCCACAATATTGGCATCAGCGACGTTGATCTGAACGATCGCCGGATCCCACTCCGCCGCCTTTTTCTTCAAGCCGTCAATCTGTTGCGGCGTCAAGTCGACCATGTGGTCGGCGATGTACTGATCCATCTTCGCCTTGGCCGCAGTGACCGGCTTTAGCACGGCGCCCAGCTCAAGGCTCAGCCTCGTGCGCTCGTCGCGAATCTCGTTGTAGGTCTTCTCCAGTTCCTCGAAGTTAAAATCTTTCTTGCTGCCGTCAGGAAACTCAACGGTCGCCTTCTCACTCTTGTACTCCGCCAGTTCCTTCTGCTTGCTGGCCTTCGATGAGGCGCTGGTGCTCGTCTCGATCTCGTAGCTAATGGCGTTCACGTAGGCGCGCCGGTCGGTGAACACGCTCTGCACCGCCAGCAAGCGCGCACTGGCGTCGTCCACCGCTTTGCGGGCTTCTGCGGCCTTTCCCTTTGAATCCTCGTAGGTCTTTTCATACGCCTGTTTGAGTGCGGCGTACTCGGGATTCTGTTCGACATCTTTCTCCGACGTGGCCGACTTTGAGCGTGCCGTGTTCAGGAACGCGCTGTAGCGAACCTTCCATTGATCCTGGAATTCCTTCCAAGGACGCTGTCCCCAGGCCTCGTCATACAAAGCCCAGAACAAAGTGCCAATCAGAATGACCGTCGCAATCAAATAATGGATGGCGTACGATTTTCCGGTAATCGGATCCTGCTCGGGAATCGGTTTTTCAGGCACCAGATTCTCCCTCGTAAACGTTGAGCATCATACTTCGAAGGCCAAGAGCTCCAAGCTAAAAGCCAAGAGCTAACAGCTAAGGGCGTTTTTCTTCACACGTTAAACCACGGTGTAATCCACACATACTTGATGTGCCACAGAAGCCGCAGCGCCATCTTGAGCGGCAGAGCCAGCATGGTCAGCCACAAAAACGCCATCAGCGAAAACTGCAGCAGGCTCATACGCTGGAAGTCCTTCTGCATTTTTCGACGGAACAGCGAATACACCGCGCCGCCGCCGACCACGTAAAATCCGCCCACCACTATGGCGCCGAAAATCACCTTCCCCAGGTTGGAAGTGATCCCGAACAAATCAGGCAGATCCCGGTTCACTTCATAGATCAGGCGGTTGTGATCCCATGTTTGTCCCGGCCAAAACCATTGCCAGCCAGGCCCGCGGATGAACGTCCCGATAATGATCATCGCGACCCACAGAATCACAAAGCCAAACAGAAAAGTAGAAATCGAAAACTTACGCTGCTTCCAGGTGTAATACCCGCTGCCCAGCGGATTCGTATCGATATATGGAATGACCATCAAGCCGATGATGATCATGGTCGGCATCACCACACCCGCGATCCAGGGATCGAAGTAGACGAGCATCTCCTGCAGCCCCAGGAAATACCACGGAGCTTTCGCCGGATTCATCGTCAAGTTGGGGTTGGCCGGTTCTTCCAGCGGGGCGTTCAGCGTGATCGACCAGACCATCAGAATGATGGTCACGATAATGGCGGCGAGAAACTCGATGCGCAGCAGAAATGGCCAGACGTGCACTTCCTTGGCCCAGCCGGGCTTGAAGGGCCACGTCTTGCGATGATGGGTCTTGGCCATCGCCGGATCGGCTTCCAGCTGCTCGATCAATTGGTCGTTGGCCCGCGCCTGCTTCACCGCGAGATAAATGTAAAAGCAAAGCAGCGGAATCAGACCCACGATCGGCACGTTATCCGGCGCCGAGCAAATCTCCCAAATTTGTCGCCAGTCCATAATCTCTCCGCGATCCGTGGTGCTTTACGTCTACTCTCCCGCTGCCTTCGGTCCTCGACGCGGCTTGTCGGCTTCGGCCTCCAGCATGACGGGAGCCGGCCCCGAGATCCCGCCGTCTTTTCGCACGCGCCAGAAGTGCACAATCATCAGTACCGAGGCCACAATCGGAATCCCGATGCAGTGCCAGATGTAGGACCGCAGCAAAGCATTCGCGTCAACGATCGACCCACCCAGCAATCCGAATCGCACATCGTTATAAGGCGTCATGCCCAGCATCGAACCGAACGGACCTTCGTGCCCGAGCAGCGGCGTGGCGCGCGCCATGTTTGTACCGACGGTGACTGCCCAGAAGCCCAGTTGATCGTCGGGCAGCAAATATCCGGTGAACGACAGCAGCAAAGTAAAGACCAGCAGCAGCACGCCGATATTCCAGTTGAATTCCCGCGGCTTCTTGTACGACCCGGTCAGAAACACGCGAAACATGTGCAGCCATACACCAATCACCATCAGGTGAGCGGCCCAGCGGTGCATGTTGCGCAGAATCTTCCCGAAGGGCACGTCGTGTTCGAGATAGAGCACGTCGCGAAATGCCTGAACCTTGCTGGGGTGGTAATAAAACATCAGAAGCACGCCGGTGTAGGTCAGGATGATGAACAAATAAAACGTGATGCCGCCCATGCCCCAGGTGTAGCTGTAACGCACCGCATCGCGGTTAATCTTCGCCGGATGCAGATGGAGGAACACGTTCGAGAGCACGCCCAGCGCCCGGTTGCGCGGCGTGTCGTCGTGCTTGTGACGGAAGATCGACGTGTAGACCTGGGTTTTGGTCGGATCTTTCAGGCCCTCGATCTGTTCCTTCGCCTTGACGGGGATCTCGGTTTTGAGCGCGTGAATGTCTTCCTTCACACCGGTAGTTACGCGCTCGACCAGTCCGACTTTCCCATTCTTCCCGGAAGAGCCGCCGTTGGTGCCGCCATTGCCGCCGTTCGGATTGTTTTCGTCAGCCATAAGATTCCTGAACTCGAAATTGACTCAATGAATCAATGAGTCATTGAATCAATGGTTACACTCCGGTCAAAAACGCTCCCGGATCATTAAATTTGCTCGGCTGCCCCTTGGGCCACGAATACAACTTCGACGTGTCCACCAAGACCTGCCCATCCGGCGCCAGCTCAAGATGCGCGCGATCCATAGGACGTGGAGCTGGCCCTTCGAAGTTGATCCCCTCGCTGTCGTAGCCGCTGCCGTGGCAGGGACATTTGAATTTGTTCTCGCTGGGTTTCCAATCCGGAGTGCAGCCCAGATGCGTGCAGCGCGCGTAAATCACGAATAGCCGGTCGGGTGTGCGATCGACCCAGATGCGATATTTCTGCTGAAATTTAGTGTCGACCCCGAGCGCGAATTCCGACGGGTAGCCGATTTTGAAAACCGTGTTGGGTTCGAAAAGAGTGCGCGGCAGAAAGAAGCGGAAGAACGCCAGGAACCACGCCACTAAGAATCCGGTCACCATCACCCATACGAAACGGCGGCGGTGACGATCGATCTCCGTCGACGGAGCAGTCCCGGCCACGCCAGCGGCGGCCGCGGCTTTCGAGGTTCCCACCGCTGGCGTGCCTACATACTTCGTGGCATCCGCCGTTCCCGGTGTCGCGGGCTTTGCGACAGCTTTCGCTACCTCGGGATTCGGGTCGACCTTGCCGGTCTCATCCGCCATGAGCTTCCTCCTGTGACTAAAACTTGGGCCCTAATCTAAACCGGCGGCTGTCGCATACTGCGGCTCCGCCAACGTCCTCCCTGTAGTACGAATCGGGATCATGCTAAAAACTGCCTGACCCAGAGACTCAACCACAATCTGTCCCAGGGCCTTAATAAATTTCGGCGAGTCATTGAGTCCGCCGCTCATTTCGAACAGCGTGATCCCCAATCGCCGCGCCTCTTCCCGCGCTTCGTGATCAATTTCTCCCAGTGTCTCGACATGATCAGAAACAAACGCCACCGGCACCACGCACATTTCGCGCACGCGCTCGTCCGCGAGTTGGCGCAAAGTCTGATGCAGGGAAGGCTGCAGCCATCGGCTGGCTCCCACCTTGCTTTGGTAGCAAAGCCGCTGCGGGTTGCTCCATCCCCCGCGCTCGGTGAGCAACCGGACCGTTTCCTCGATCTGCCGCTGATAAGGGTCGCCCTTTTCGATCACCGACATGGGGACGCTGTGCGCACTGAAAACGATCTCGGGCCGCCCGGGCGAGGGGAAACGCGACAGGGCCTCGTTCACTTTCTCGACGATGGCATCCAGATACGTGGCATTACGATAGAAGGGCTCCACGCAATGCACTGGCACATCGTCCGTGAAGTGCCGCCGCCATTCGTTCAAACTCGATCCCGTGGTCGTCGACGAATATTGCGGGTACATCGGCAAGAGCACCACCTCATCGCACTCGGCCGCCCGCAGTTGTTCGATCGCCTCCCGGGTAAACGGATGCCAATACCGCATAGCTACAAAGCAGTGAGCGTCGACGCCCTGCCCGCGTAGTTCGGTTTCCACTGCCCGCGCCTGCCGTTCCGTATGCCGCCGGATGGGCGAACCGCCGCCGATGGTGGCATAGTGATGTTGCACCTTGCGTGCGCGCGTGGTGGAGATCAGTTTTGCGAGGGGTTTGCGCCCGATGCGGGCGAAAGGGAAGTCAATAATATCGGGGTCGCAGAACAGGTTATACAGAAATGGCTCGATGGCTTCCAGGGTGTCAGGTCCACCTAGCTGAAAGAGTACTACCCCCACACGCCGTGTTGTGCGCGTCATTCCCCAGAAACTCCAGAACGGGCGAATCTACTCTCTTGCTGCGTGCGAGTCAATGGCGGAATTTCGGAAAATATCGATTTTTCCCGCCGCCTCAGAACAAGCTCAGTGCCAGTCTCGAAAATCTAAGCTCGCCGTACTATCTCTCGCCGTACTATCTAAACTCCATGCCAGAACTGCCCGACATCGCCGCTTACATCAGCGCGCTCGAACCACGCATCGTGGGCCAGCCACTGCAGCGGATCCGCGTGGCCGGCCCGTTTCTGCTGCGCACCGCCCAGCCTCCGCTCACCAGTGCAGAGGGACGCGTCGTAGAAGAGCTGCGTCGCATCGGCAAGCGCATCGCTATTGGCATGAGCGATGACCTCTGGCTGGTATTGCATCTGATGATTGCCGGAAGGTTGCACTGGCGCGCTCGAGACGCCAAGCTGTCTGGCCGCCAGAATCTGGCCGCTTTCGACTTCCCTCAGGGCTCGCTGGTTCTCACCGAAGCCGGTTCCAAGCACCGCGCGTCGTTGCATTTGGTCAGCGGAGAGGAGGCATTGCGCTCGTTCGACGCCGGAGGAATCGACGTATTCGCCGCGGATTTAGACTCGTTTCGCGCCGCGCTCACCGTCGAGAATCATACGTTGAAGCGTGCGCTGACCGACCCGCGGCTGCTCAGCGGCATCGGCAACGCCTACTCGGACGAGATTCTGCACGCGGCGCAACTCTCGCCGATCACACTCACTCCAAAGCTGAAGCCCGACGAATGGGAAAGGCTGTTCGCCGCGACCCGGCAAACCCTGCAGCTCTGGACGACTCGCCTGCGCGCCGAGGCAGAGGCCAGGTTTCCAGAGAAGGTGACAGCGTTTCGCAAAGACATGGCGGTGCATGGCCGCTACGGCGAGCCATGTCCGAGGTGTGGCGATAAAGTTCTGCGGATCCGTTATGCCGACAAAGAGACAAATTACTGTGCGCGCTGCCAGACGAGCGGCAAAGTCCTCGCCGACCGGAGCTTGTCGCGTTTGTTAGGCTCGGATTGGCCGAGAACGCTGGAGGAGTTGGAAGCTCTGAAGCGCCGCTAGGAAATTGAGTAATTGTGTAATTTGGTAATTGTGGAATCTAAGTCCGCGGCTCTCCGCCGGCTTTCAATTACACAATTTCTCAATTTCCCAATTACTCAATCATCCAGGCCCTAGACTGGCGCCGCCTCAGCGCTGCTTTGCATCTCTTCAATCACGGCATCGGCAAATTCCGAAGTTCCCGCTTTACCGCCGATGTCGCGTGTCAGCTTTTCCGGGTGACTGTAGACTCGCTCCAGCGCGTTGCGAATCTGCGTCGAGGCTGCCTGCTCCCCGAGATGCCGCACCATCAGCAATGCCGACCGCAGCAGCGCCGTCGGGTTGGCCAGATTCTTTCCTGCAATATCCGGCGCCGATCCGTGCACAGCTTCAAAGATCGCGCATTCGTCGCCCAGGTTGGCGCTGGGCACGAATCCCAGCCCGCCCACAAAGGCCGCGCATAAATCCGAAAGAATATCGCCGTACAAGTTTTCCATCACAAGCATGTCGTATTGATACGGATTCATCACCAGCTGCATGCAGGTGTTGTCGACGATGTGCTCGCCATAAGTGATCTCGGGATATTCCTTCGAGATGTTGCGCGAGCAGCGAATGAACAGGCCATCCGACAGCTTCATGATGTTGGCTTTGTGGATGGCGTGAATCTTCTTGCGGTGATGCTTGCGCGCATACTCAAAGGCGAATCGGGAAATTCTGGTGGAAGCTTTCTCGGTGATGATCTTCAGGCTCTCCACCACGCCGGGCACGACTTCGTGCTCGATGCCGGAATACAGTCCTTCGGTGTTCTCGCGGACGACAACAAGATCGACGCCGGGATAGCGCGTCGGCACGGCGGGCAGATTGCGGATCGGCCGAAAGTTGGCGAATAGTTCGAACTGCTTGCGGAGTGCAACATTGATGCTGGAGAAGCCGCCGCCGATAGGCGTCGTGACCGGCCCTTTCAGCCCGACACGGGTGCGCTCGATGGACTCGGTCAGCTCCTTCGGAATGTACTCATGATATTTCTCGAAGGCCTCGGCGCCGGCGGCGAAGGACTCCCACTCGAACTTAACGCCGGTGGCTTCCAGAATGCGAACGCTAGCTTTGACGACTTCAGGACCGATCCCATCGCCGGGAATTAAGGTAACTTTGTGTGTCATGAAACTCGTTATGATTTCCAGGCTCAGCCTTCGGCTTTAGCCTTAGCTGGAATGTTTTCTTTGGTATCCAGTAGTTCCTTCAACTCTTCCATGAACTCGCGAACATCTTTGAAGTCAAGATAGACGGAAGCGAAGCGCACGTACGCGACTTTGTCGATGCGCCGCAGCCGATTCATGATCAGCTCGCCGACCTCGCTGGTCTTGCGCTCGCGGTCGGGCGAGTCGACAACAAAACCTTCGGCATCGTTGACGATCTGCTCCAGCTTGCCCATCGAAACGGGCCGCTTCTCGCAGGCTCGCAGCAGGCCGTTGAGCACCTTCTGCCGCTCGAACTTCTCCCGCCGGCCGTCTTTCTTCACCACCATGTAAGGGATTTCGTCGATGCGCTCGTAGGTGGTGAAGCGCTTCTCGCACTTCAGGCACTCGCGGCGGCGGCGGATCGATTCGCCTTCTTTGCTCTCGCGCGAATCGACTACTTTGTCGTTTTCAAAGCCGCAAAACGGGCACTTCATGGATGAGAGAGGGCTGCGCTTCGATTGTAACAGGGGGAAAGGCGTTCTCCATCCTTCGGCTGCGCTCAGGACAGGCTGCGGCACGGAGCGCACGGAGTTTTTAGCACAATTCCGAAGCGCAGCAACTATCGGAATTAATAGGCTTTCTTCTTTTTCTTATTTGTGGCTTGCGTCGCAGCGGATTTGTGGTCGTAATCAATACTCCAGATCCGCAGGAGCTGGCGGCATCCGTTATCGAAGTCCGCGGTGAAATCGACCACTTGAAAACCAGAGAGGGTCCAGGAAAGCTTCGCAAACCGGCAGCGTTTATAAAGAAGGGGGATGATCTTCTCGTTGTATCTCTTCT
>JBEKRY010000107.1:0-15154 GCA_049517555.1 Candidatus Sulfotelmatobacter sp.
CAATTCGAAATCATGCCGAAGCCGCCCGACGAGCGTTCGCCGCTCACTCCATGGCCACTGTGGCCGATGCAATTGCGCATCGAAGGCGCTCACGAAGAGGGCGGCGTGCGCGACTGGAGCATCGCGACGGCCAAATTTACTGGCGACGAAAGTGGTAACGTCCGTCAACTTCACGCCGTCAGGGTTGGCCCTCCCCCAAAGTTCGATCCGATTCCCGGTACCGAGTTCACCATGGATGCCGACCTGATCCTCATCGCCATGGGATTTCTCGGCCCCGTGCGCCCTGGAATGGTCGAGCAACTCGGAGTTCAACTCGACAACCGCGGCAACGTCGCCACCGACCAAAACTATATGTCGTCCGTCCCCGGAGTGTTCGCCGCCGGAGACATGCGCCGTGGCCAGTCGCTGGTCGTGTGGGCAATCGCCGAAGGCCGCAAAGCCGCCGCCTGCGTCGATGCCTATCTGAATTCGCTCGCGATCCGCCCGGCTGTTCCCGCGGTTGCCTCGGCGCGGCCCATCGCGTTCTGATTCCGCACGAAATTGCTTGTCATCTCGATACGATACTGCTTGTCACCTGAAGGCAAGACTGCTTGTCATCCCGAGCAAAGCGAGGGATCAGGGTGTTTGCCCGGAATGACGAAACTGGTGGCGCGGGCAAATACCCAGATCCCTCGCTTCGCTCGGGATGACAAATCAGACGGGATGACAAATCAGACCAGACCGTCGTGTCCCTCGTGGTTGATGGTTTTATCGGCTAAGATGACTGCTTCACACCCATGATCCAACTTTCCGACATTCAATCCGCGCTCGAAAGAATTCGCGCCGACATCCGCATCTCGCCCTGCACGCACTCCGAAACATTTTCCGGCCTCACCAACAATTCCATCTTCCTGAAGCTCGATAACCAGCAGCGCACGGGAGCGTTCAAAGAACGCGGCGCGTTGAACAAACTGCTCACCCTCAGTCCAGAAGAACGCGCCCACGGCGTGATCGCGGCCTCCGCCGGAAATCATGCCCAAGGCGTCGCTTACCACGCGGGCCGCCACAAGATCCATGCCCGCATCGTCATGCCGCTGCCCACGCCGCTCACCAAAGTCTCGGCCACGCGCGCGTACGGCGCCGAAGTCCTGCTGCACGGCACCAATTACGACGAAGCCTACGAGAAGGCAGTCGAGCAAAGTAAGAACGACCACCTCACTCTGATTCACGCCTTCGACGACGACGCCGTCATCGCCGGGCAGGGAACTCTGGGCCTTGAAATTCTGCAGCAGCATCCCGGCATTGAAGTCATCGTCGCACCCATCGGCGGCGGTGGTCTCATCGGCGGAATCGCCTGCGCCGTCAAAGAAACGAATCCCGCCGTGCAGGTTTTCGGAGTGCAACCCTCCCGGATTCCTTCGATGAAGGCCGCCGTGGCCGAAGGCAAGCCCGTGACGCTCGCCTCCGCGAAGACGATTGCCGACGGAATCGCTGTGCGCCGTGCCGGAGAACGCACGCTTCCGCTGGTGCAGAAATACGTCGACGACATCGTCACCGTGGAAGAGGAAGAAATCGCGAACGCGATTCTCTTACTGCTGGAGAGGGAAAAAACGCTGGCCGAGGGCGCCGGTGCGGCCGCCATCGCCGCCGTCCTCAACCGCAAGCTGCCTCTGCAAGGCAAGAAAATCGCCGTCCTAGTCTGCGGCGGCAACATCGACGTGACGTTACTCGCGCGCATCATCGAGCGCGGCCTGGTGAAAGACGGACGCCTCGTCCGCCTGCGCGTCCACCTGCCCGACTATCCCGGCGCGCTGCATCGTCTCACCGGAATTCTCGCCGACCATCGCGCCAACATCGTCGAAACCGCTTATGACCGCGCCTATCACGGCGTCAATCTCGGCGACACGGCGATCGATATCACTATGGAAACCCGCGGCCCCGACCACATTGCGGAACTGCTCGCCGCTTTGGGCTCCGCCGGTTACACGCACGAAAGAATTTTGTAATCTGAGGATTGGGCCGATGGCGGATTGGCTGGATCGGAGCGACTCTCGGGCGCTTTCCCAAAGCGCTGTGTAATAGTTGTTATGTCTGGGTAAAACTTTGTAAACCATGCCGTTTCGCGGCTCGCGGCCATGTAAATTAGAAGGTGGGGCGTATGAAGAACGACAATACAAACATCAGAACTAACAACCAGAAGTGCGCCAAGAAGCACGCAGCCGTCGTGACTTTCCGGTATTCGCTCGCAATCGCAGCTGCGAGTCTCTCGCTGATGTTGTTTGCAAATGCGACGAGCCAGGCCCAAGCGGCGGGCCAACCTGCCGGCCAACCAGAAATTGCCCGGCGCATCGGTGCCATCAAAGCGATTACTGCAAACAGCATCACGCTGGCGCCGGATACTGGCCCTGAGATCACCGTGACCGTGCAACCCAACGCTCGCCTGCTGCGCATTGCGCCCGGCGCGAAGGATCTCAAGGATGCAACGCCGGTGCAGTTGCAGGATCTAAAGGTGGGCGATCGCATTCGGGTACGCGGTCAGGGATCGGCCGACGGCGCTTCAATTGCGGCCCTGGAAGTCATCATCATTTCGCATTCTGACCTCGAAGCCCGCCACGAGCAGGAGCGCCAGGACTGGCAGAAACGCGGACTCGGCGGCCTGGTCAGCGCCGTCGACTCCGCCACTGGCACGGTCACGATTTCCGTGACGAGCCTGGGCGCAAAGAAAGATGTCGCGGTGCATACTTCGAAGACCACCGTGTTTCGCCGCTACGCTCCGGACTCGGTGAAATTCGACGACGCCAAGCCCGGCACTTTGCAGGATATCCAGCCGGGTGATCAGCTCCGCGCCCGCGGCGACCGCAGTGCCGACGGTTCCGAGCTGACGGCGGAAGAAGTTGTCACCGGAACTTTCCGCAATGTCGCTGGCCTAATCAATACTGTGGATGCAAGCGCCGGCACCCTCAACGTTCAAGATCTATTGAGCAAGAAACCCGTGCAGGTGAAGATCACTTCCGACTCCCAGCTTCACAAGCTGCCTTCTGAGATGGCGAATCGAATCGCGATGCGCTTGAAGGGCTCCATGCCCCCGGGAACTCCCGGAGCGGGCGGTGGTTCAGGCTTCGCGCCTGCCCCAGCCGCGAATGGCCAGCAGCCCGGCCCTCCCTCCGTCGTCCCGGCGCCGGCCAGCGGCGCTCCAGGCAGCGGCGGAGGAACGCCCGGCGGAGGAACCTATGGTGGCATGCGCCAGGGCGGCGGTGCGCCCGACTTCCAGCAGATGTTAAGCCGCATGCCGGCGGTTACCCTCGCCGATCTTCACAAAGGAGATGCTGTCCTGGTCGTGACTACACAGGGCACGGCAACCGGCGGCGGCACGGCAATCACGTTGCTCAGCGGCGTGGAACCGATTCTTCAGGCCGCTCCCTCGGGCAGTCAGGCCATGATGCTGGCGCCCTGGAGCTTAGGCGGCGCTCCGGGTGGCGATGCCGGCCCATAACGGCGCTCCTCTTGCAAGGACTTCATGACACGGCTCATGTTTTGATGAACATGTTTTGATGAAGATGTTTTGATGAACATATTTTGATGAACATATTTTCATAAACATACTTTCGCAAGCCAAAGAGATTCATCTAGAAACGGAAAATGATAATGAAGGTTAAGAAACACGGAAGTTTTGTATTCATAGTGCTCTTGTTCGTGCTATCGATGATGGCAGCGCTCGTTGCATCCGTCAGTCCATTGCTGGCGCAGACTCCGGCCGTCACGGGCGCTCTTCACGGACAAGTCACCGATCCCTCGGGCGCGGCCATTGCCGGCGCCAGCGTGATTATGACTCCCACTACCGCCGGATCTCCCATCGTGGTCCAGAGCGATGCCCAAGGCTTGTATGACTTCAAGTCTTTACCGGCGGGCAAGTACACGCTCACCGTCGCCGCTACCGGATTCACTCTTTACGAAAACGACAATGTTGTAATCGCGACGCAGGCTCTGCGCCTGAATGTCGCCATGGCCATCGAAGTCGAGACCACGAAAGTTCAGGTTTCCGATACCGCGCCGACCGTAGACGTGAATCCTTCGAACAATGCCGGCGCGATCGTGATCTCCGGCAAAGAGCTCGAAGCCCTGCCCGACGATCCCGACGAGCTGCAATCCGATCTGGAAGCCCTCGCCGGACCTTCCGCCGGCCCCAGCGGCGGACAAATGTACATTGACGGCTTTACCGCCGGCCAACTCCCGCCCAAATCGTCCATTCGCGAAATCCGCATCAACCAGAATCCATTCTCCGCCGAATATGACCAGCTGGGCTACGGCCGCATCGAGATTTTTACCAAGCCCGGAACCGACAAATATCACGGTCAGCTTTTGGTAATTGGCAATGATTCTGCCTTCAATTCCCCCAATCCTTTCGCGGGCGCGGAACCGCCCTACTACACCACGCAGTACAGCGGAAACGTCGGCGGTCCGGTCAGCAAGACCGCGTCTTTCTTCTTCAATATCGACCGCCGCAACATCAATGAACTGACAGCCGTCAACGCGATTATCCTCAACCCGACGACGCTGGAAGAAGAACCGCTGGTCGAGTCAATCCCCAACCCTCGCCAGCGCACCAACCTCAGCCCGCGCCTGGACTGGGCGCCAACCAAGAACAACACGATTACTGCGCGCTACCAGTACTATCGCGACACCGAAACCAACGACGGTGTGGGACTCTTCAACCTTCCGTCGCAGGCCTACTACTCCAAGTCAACCGAGCAAACGTTTCAGGTTGGCGACACTCAGGTGTTTGGCTCGAAGATCGTCAATGAAACCCGCTTCCAGTACATCCGCGATTACGATCTCCAGACTCCGGTGGATGCTACCCCGGTCGTCAATGTAATCGGCAACTTTACCGGCGGTGGCAATGGCACGGGCAATTACAACGACAGCCAGAACCACTATGAAGTGCAGAACTATACTTCGCTGATTCACGGCAATCAGGTGATCAAGTTCGGCGGCCGGTTCCGCGCCAGTCAGGACACGAATTATTCCGTCGGAGGATTCAACGGCACCTTCACCTTCTCGTCATTGAATCAGCCGGCTGACGTTCCACCAGTTCCGTCTCCTATCGCGCCATGCAGCCTCGGAGCCAATCCACCCTGCCCCATCTCACTGCTCTATGCGGAACAGCAACTGGCGTTGCCCGGCGGCGGCACTCCCTATGCAACCAATCTGAGCTATAGCACCGGTCTGCCCACCGCCGAAGTCACCTACTATGACTTCGAACCCTACATTCAGGACGACTGGCGGGTTCGCCCCAACATTACGATCAGCGCCGGTCTCCGCTTCGAGACCCAGAACGCCATTAACGACAAGGGTGACTTGGCTCCACGGTTCGGTTTTGCCTGGGGCGTGCACGGCCGCACGAAACCGCCCTTAGTTGTCATTCGCGGCGGCTACGGCATTTTCTACAATCGCCTCCAGTCCGCGCAGATCCTGCAGGCCGATCGCTTCAACGGCATCGTCCAACAACAGTTCATCATCAACAACCCGACATGCTTCCCCGGCGTGAACGTGGCTCTCACCAGTTTCTCCAACTGCGGACCCACCACCTCCGCTGCGTCTTCCACGTATCAAATCAGCCCGAGTCTGCACGCGCCCTATACCATGCAAGGCGCAGTGAGCGTGGAACGCCAGGTCACCAAGGCAGCGACCATATCCGTTACCTACCTGAACTCGCGCGGTTTCGACCAGTTCATTACCATCAACGCCAATGCCCCGTATCCCGGTACGCCTTGCGCGGCGCCGGGCATCACTTCCACTCTTCCGACCTGCGCAGCGGTGACCGGAGGCAACCTCTACCGCTATGTCTCCGAAGGCAATTTCAAGCAAAACCAGCTGATGGTGAACACCAACATTCGCGTGAGCACCAGACTTCAACTCTTCGGTTTTTATTCCTTCGGCTACGCCAACAGCGATACCTCCGGCGTTTCCAGTTTCCCATCGAATTCCTACGACATCAGCCAGGATTACGGCCGCGCCTCCTTCGATGTCCGGAATCGGCTGTTTCTCGGTGGCAGCATTGGCTTGCCTTATCTGATTCGCCTGAGCCCGTTCATAGCGTTTAATTCCGGATCGCCCTACTCCGTCACGTCCCCCATTGACGTGAACGGGGACCAGATTTACAACGACCGTCCGACCCTTGTTTCCTCCGCCACTTGCCCCGCAGGTGCAGCCCCGCAAGGCACGATTTACTGCACGCAACTGGGAACCTTCGATGCCTCGGGCGCAACCGGCAAGCTTCTCCCGATTAACTCTGAGACCGGTCCCGCGCATTTCGCGCTCAACCTGCGCCTCAGCAAAACGTTCGGAATTGGACCCAAGCTCAAAGCCGCCACCGGCAACCAGGCCCAGGGGGGTGGTCCTCCCGGGGGCGGCGGTGGTCGCGGCGGTGGAGGCCCCCGCGGTCCCCTGTTCGGCGGCGGTGGCGGATTCAACACGTCCTCCACTTCCGACCGCCGTTATAACCTCACCATGGGTCTTGGCGTTCGGAATGTCTTCAACAACGTGAATGCCGCCAATCCGAATGCGGTTCTGGGCTCCTCGCTGTTTGGCCAGTCCAACGCGCTGGCCGGAGGTCCTTTTTCGCAGGGTAGCTCGGCCAACCGCCGCATTGAACTGCAAGCGACCTTCGCTTTCTGACCCGCTCGCGCAATTTGAAGTATTGGAGCATGGCGCGATTGCTCCTGTCATATCGCGAATCGGCAGACTGGGTTATGCTCAGAATGCCATGCTCAGAATGCCATGCTCAAAATGTCATGCTGAAACGGCAGGCTCAACCTGCGTGGAACGCGCAGGCTGAACGTGCATGCTGAGCGTCTAGACCGCGCGCGGCGCAATCCACGATAAGGCCCGGAAACCGATTGCCTCTTCTTCCTTCCAAGCCTACGAACAGGCCCAACGCGAAGCCGATGACCCGGCGAAGATTTATCGGCCTCTCGGCGACGGTTGGCGTAGCTGCCTTGGCCGCTGACACTACCCTGCTCGAACCGAATCGCCCGCGAATCGTACGCCAGGAAATCGCCCTCCGGCGCTGGCCCGCGCGGCTGGACGGTTTCACTATCGCGCTGCTCAGCGATTTCCATTACGACGCTTATTTTTCCGTCCATCCTCTGCGCGCCGCGATCGGCATGGTCAACGGTCTGCAGCCCGAACTGATTGTGCTGACCGGCGACTTCGTTTCCACGCCTCTGTTCGGCGATCCGGCAGCGGGCGCGGCTGACGCCGAACCCTGCGCCCAGCTGCTGCGGCAATTGAAGGCTCCTCACGGCTTGTGGGCGGTGATGGGAAACCATGACTGCTTCACCGATCCAGATCGTGTAACCGCCGCGCTGCGCGCGAAAGGTATTCAGGTTCTCGTCAACCAGTCCGTCCCCGTTGAACGCGATGGAGCCCGCTTCTGGCTCAGCGGCGTGGACGACGTTCTAGTCGGCAGCGCCGATCTCGACGCGACGCTGCATCCTATTCCGACTGGCGAGCCCACAGTCCTGTTGGCGCACGAACCCGACTATGCCGACTACGTGGCGCGTCACCCCATTGACCTCCAACTTTCCGGCCACTCCCACGGAGGCCAGGTGCGCCCGCCATTTCTCCGCCCGCTTTATTTGCCGGACCTGGCCAGGAAGTATATTTGGGGGCTATACAAAATCGGCGCCCTCACGCTCTACACCAACCCAGGCCTGGGCACGGTAGGAGTACCGGTCCGCTGGAATTGCCCACCAGAAATCACATTGCTGACGATGCGCCGCTCCGCCAGCTGATGCGTTGAATTGGCTCCAAGTCCCGCTTCTACTGTGCAATCTCTTTCATCTCGAGAGCCCCCGGCCGCCCCGCCCTGCCCGTAACTTCTTCTACAGTAATAGGATGCAAGTCGCAGGGATTGGTCCTGCATGTGCCACGTGAACCTGTACTGCGATCCGCGCCCTGGGAAGGCGATAGACAATCATGCAACGTCGCATCTGGCCCGCGATTCCGATTCTGCGAATGCTAGTGTTACTGTTACTGTTCGTGCCCGCACTGGCTCAAGCCGTCGGTACTCCCGCTTCCGCTTCGCGCGCATTATCGACGACCCTGTCGACGAAGCCATCGAGGAACCTCGACCAGCGCGAGAGCCAGTTATCACGAACGCTGACCCGCGCCTCCCAGTTCGTAGATGTGCCGCATACCAGTTCACAGGCTGCCTGCGACGCCGTTCAGCCCCCCGAGGCTCTGACCACGCCCGACCCGCTGTTCACCACGTCGGCCCACGGCCAGAAAGTGAAAGTCAGCTTCATCATCGGGACCGACGGACGCGTGCACAGCCCGCTCATCCTCGAAAGCGCAGGACTCCAGGGCGACCGCCGTGTCCTGCAAACCGTGCGCAGCTGGAGATATCGTCCCGCAACCTGTAACGGCGTCCCCACCGAAACCGAAGGCAAAATCGAATTCTCCAGCCGATAAAAAGATTGGGAAATTTAGCAATTGAGAAATTGAAAATCGTGCTGCGGTGTGCCGCGCGGGTATTTGTTTTCAATTCCTCAATTACCGAATTTCCCAATTACTCAATGCGCTTGGGCTAGAATGACACCAGCGTCGAGCGCTTCGATTCGTGGATAAAGACAAAAAACATCCCAGACCTTCCGGTTCGCCGTCGGATACGCCTATCCGCAGCGACGAGATGGACGAACTCTATCGCAGGCTGCAACCCGAACTGCGCCGCCCCAAACCCAACCCCGACGCGCTGGCCGCAGCGCTCGAAGCCGCGCAGCGCCTGGCCACCGAAACCGACGCGGAAAACGCAGCCGATGACACCGCGCAGGAACTTTCCGGCGATTCGATGCTGGTTTGCCGGGTCTGTGGTCATCGCAATCGCGAAGGGAATAAATTCTGCGCCATGTGCGGTATCGCTGTTCCAGCATCAGCGGGATCGGGAGAAGCGAAATCCGCATCGTCCGCGTCTTCCAACTCGCAGCAGGATGCTCCATCGAACGCTCTGGAGCTTTCGCCGAATTTATTTCTCGATCACGAACCCGAACATCTGGCCCGTCCGGCAACGACGCGGCCTTCGGGTCAGGAAACCCATCACTACCATCATCACTATCACCACCACTATTTTCCCGGCGGGGAAGCCATGGCCGCGCGCTCGGCGGCAGAGCCCGTCCGAGATATTGCCAGAGAAGACAAGCTGCGGCCGACCGCGGCACTGCGCGGCGACATGTCCCGCGCCGAGGCTGCAGTACGGCGCATCGCGCACGAGTGGGTGCTGGCCTGCAACACCAAGCATCTCGACGATCTGCTCGACCTCTACGTTCCCGACGCGCTGGTGCTGCGGTCGAATTGTCCGCCAGTGCGCGGCGCCGCTGCGGTTCGTGAGTTTTTCTTCGGCGCACTCGACGCCGGACTGGGCGAAGCGGAAGTGGAACCGCTGCGCGTTGAAGTGGTCGGCGATCTGGCTTATGAGGCAGGACGCTGCAAGGCCCTGATTCCCGGCGCAACCGGCAAGCGCCGCGAGGAACGCGGCAAATATCTATGGGTATGCGCCCGCCAGCCCAACGGCGAATGGAAGCTGGCCGCCGACTGCTGGTCCAGCGATCTGACGCTCAGCACGCTGGAATCCGACGTTCCGCAAAGTTCCGGTGTCAAGACAGTCCTGCCGCGTAAGAATCCGTAAAGCGAACATCGGCGATTTTGGGTGGCGCAGCGCCCTTCGACTTCGCTCAGGGCAGGCTTTTCAGCGTTGCGATAAAGACCTTCTCTTAACTTTAAGGGCTCTAGCCCCTGAGTCCACTGAATCTCAAGATTCGCTACACCCTCACGCCCAATTTCCCCAACTCGGCCCGCAGCCCCTCCAATCCTTTCATCTCGATCGTATGCATCCTCATCTGTGCAGGGCATTCCAGATTGCCCGCCCGGTCGTCGATGAAACAGCATTCCTCCGCAGGAGTCTGCGTCACCTCTAGCGCCAGCCGATAAATATCGCGCTCCGGCTTGCGAAATCCCACGTAGCAGGAACTGACAAACAGCCGGAAAATCTTTCGCAACCCAAACTTCTCAATCCGGTAGTTATTCAGCTCCCGCGACTCGTTGTTGATCGTCCCCATAAAGTATTTGCCTGAGTCAGTGAGCGCCTGCGCAAACTCGAGCACTTCGGGAGACGGCCGCGACAAAGAGAACATGAATTCGCGAAACGCGTCTTTCGTAAACGGACGCTCTCGGTAGAAGACAGTGCGGTCGAGGTATTCGTCGAGCGTGATCTGACCGCGCTCGAACGACGACACGACTAATGCGTGGCGGTCGTTAAAGTCCTTGGCGTCCAGTTGAAACTGTTCGAGCGCTTCAGCGCGCTCGGTGTGGTCCCAGGCATTGCTGAGCAGCACACCCCCAACGTCCCAGAAAATGGCGCGAATGGCTGACAACAGGAGCCCCTCCAGCGGGAAAGTTCTGGGAAAGAGTGTAGACGAGAAGACCCGAGACTGCCTATTTCATGAACTATTTCATGGGCTATTTCGCGAACTATTTCACAAAGACCAGTCCATGCGGCACCGCCGCCCGGAAAACATAGGCGTAGAGCATCACGATGATCCCTACGATGGAACACAGAGCCACCGAATGCCACGCCACGTACCGGAAGATAATTCCTTCGTTCCCCACCTGCTCAGTCGCCGCAGTAGCAATGGTGATCGACTGCGCGTCCACCATTTTGCCCATCACTCCTCCAGCGCTGTTGGCCGCGCACATCAGAATCGGGTCGATGCCGAGTTGTTGCGAAGTAATTCTCTGCAGGCTGCCAAAGAGCGCGTTCGACGAAGTGTCGCTGCCAGTCAGCGCCACGCCGAGCCAGCCCAGGAAAGTGCCGAAGAAAGGATACAACCATCCTGTGCGTGTGAAAGCCAGCCCCAGCACGGCATCCAGGCCAGAGTAGCGCGTCACGTAGCCGAGCCCCAGCATGAACGAGATGGCGATCATGGCCAGACGCATCCGCACCACAGTTCGCCAGAAGATCTTCATCAGCTGCAGCGGTCCCTGCCCCAGCAATAATCCGGAAACAACGGCAGCAAAAAAGCAGGCGGTTCCGGTGGCGGAGAGCCAGTTGAAATCGTAGCGCGCGGCTTCAGGAGTCGGCTTGGCCACGATCGGAACCGCGCGCGAGATGGCATTGTGCAACACGGGAACATCCCACCCCGGCGGACCGGGCCGCACGTTGCCGTTCGGCAGCATCACGCGAAAAGCCGGCGTGGTGGCCGTGTTCATGGCGAGCTTGATCGAAGGCAGTCCCCAGAGCAACACAAACAGAGAAAGGATTGCGAACGGTGTCCAGGCCTTCAGAATCTGCGCGGCGGTGTACGTCCTCGTTTTCACGAATCCGTCGAACTGCTTTGCCGACCATTCGCCGCCCACATCGTCCGCGATTGTCGCCGTCGGCGGAGGAACAGCCACCGGCTTATCGTCATAGTCAAAGCGCCAAATCTTTTTCGGTTTCCAGAAGCGCAGGAAAATCAGCGTGGCGACGATCGAAACCACACCGCCCATAATGTCGATGAGATTGCTATCCACGTAATTCGACCAGAAAAACTGGGTAAGAGAAAAAGAAACCCCGACCACGAGTATGGCCGGAAAGACTTCGAAGGTCTCCTGCCAACTGACCATGGTTTTCACCAGCCAGAAGGGAACAATGAGCGCGGTAAAAGGCAGAATGCGGCCGATCATGGCAGTGAGGTCGGACTCCGGCAGAGCTGTCACTGCGGCGAGCGCATGGACTGGCGTGCCAATCGCGCCAAAGGCCACGGGCGCAGTGTTGGCGATCAGATTTAAGGCGGCGGCATGGAAGGGCTTGAATCCGAGGCCGATCATGAATGCTCCGGCAATCGCCACCGGCGCGCCGAACCCGGCGGCTCCTTCAATAAATGCGCCAAAACAAAATGCCACCAGCAGCACCTGCAGGCGGCGGTCGGCGGTGATTCCCGCCACCGACTCTTTCATGATTTCAAATTGCCCGGTCTCGACAGAAATATCGTAAAGGTAAACCGCGGCCAGAACGATCCAGGCGATTTTCAAGACACCGTAGGCCACGCCATAGCCAAAGCTCATCGCGGCCAGCGCCGGAGGCATCTTGAAAAAAATCATTGCCACGGCCATTGCTGTCAAGGCGCCGGCGATGGCGCACCAGTGCGGCTTCACCCGGAAACCGGCCAGCAGACTGAACAACACGAGGATGGGAAGGGAAGCGACCAGCGTGGAAAGCCACCAATGCCCGAGCGGGTCGTAGATCTGGGTCCACTGCATGACAACCTCCTGGCGAACGGAGTTTGCTGCATCAATCTCTCGAAACATCTGGGAGCCGGAACGGGCGCTATGGTAGCACTCGGCGAAAGGCTACAGGATTGGGAGCGGGAGTGGTTGAATAAAATGTCCTTGACATATGCCCATATAGGAATATATATTTCTGCTCATGCCAAGAGCCGCTACAACGTCAGATGGATTCAATGCAGTGGCGGAGCCACGGCGGCGCGACATTCTGAATTACTTGGCAACCGAGGAGCGGGCCGTGGGCGACATCGTCACCAGCCTGGGAATGGAACAGCCCTCGGTGTCGAAACATCTGGGAGTGCTCCGCCGGGTCGGCCTGGTGCGGGTGCGGCGACAAGGGCGGCACATGTTCTATCGCACGAATGCAGAGGCCATCCGGCCCCTCCATGAGTGGACTAAGACCTTCGAGCGGCTGTGGCAGCACCAGTTGAATCGGGTGAAGGAACGGGCTGAGGCGAAACAGAAATTGTTGGTCAACCCGTGATTCGCAATAAACCCGTGATCTGCACAAAACCAATGATCTGCACAAAACCAATGATCTGCACAAAACCAATGATCTGCACAAAACCAATGATCTGCACAAAACCAATGAGAAATGCGAACCCAATTTAATCAAGAATCAAAGTAAGGAGAGAATCATGACAAACTCCACGGCAACCGCAGGAATTGAGAATCTGACCGTCACGATCACGCAGGAAATCCAGGTGCAGGCGTCGCTGGAAGTGACGTTCGAGGCGCTACTGGAACAACTCGGACCCGAGAATGAAACTCCGGAACAGCGCATGCCGATGAAGCTCGAGGCTTGGCCCGGGGGACGATGGTTTCGCGATCTGGGCGACGGTAACGGGCATTTCTGGGGACATGTGCAAGCCATCAAGAAACCGACGCTGCTCGAAATCGCCGGGCCGTTGTTCATGTCGTATGCGGCAGCAAACAATTTGCAATACCGACTGAGCGAAAAGGACGGCGGCACGCTCATCAAGTTTCACCACATCGCGCTGGGCGTGATTCCGGACGACCACCGGCAGGGCATGCAGAAGGGCTGGAACATGATGCACACGCGAGTCCGGGAGCGCGCGGAGAGTAAGGCCCGGCGGTGAGCACTCCGCACGAATGAGGAGGGAACTTATGTGTCCAGTATGTATCGCCAGCGCGGCGTGGATGGCGGGCAGCGTAATGTCGACCGGCGGGGTCGCGGCGCTCGCGGTGAAGATGGTTCGCGGAAAGAAGAGTGGGATAAACAAAAGCTCGACAAACGAGATGGAAAGGAGCAACGACCATGGCAACAATGACACCGAACAAGATGGGGCAAACAACAACGGAACAAGCGACCGTAGTGCCGTCCGCTGAGTGGCTGGCCGCACGCAAGGAACTTCTACGCAAAGAGAAGGAGTTCACCCGGCTGCGCGACGAACTGAGCCGGCAGCGGCGCGAGCTTCCCTGGGAAAAGGTCGAAAAGCAGTATGTTTTCGACGGATCACACGGTAAAGAGACTCTAGCCGATCTGTTTGGCGGAAAGAGCCAGCTGATCGTCTACCACTTCATGTTTGGCCCCGGATGGAAAGAGGGTTGCCCGAGTTGTTCCTACCTGGCCGACACCTTCGACGGCGCAGTCGTGCATCTCGCGCATCGCGATGTGACCTTCATGGCGATTTCGCGGGCCACCTACCCGGAGATCGAAGCCTTCAAAAAGCGCATGGGATGGCAGTTCAAGTGGGTGTCGTCGTTCGGCAATGAGTTTAACCGCGACTATCAAGCGTCGTTTTCGAAGGAGGATAAAGCCAACGGCAAGGTTTATTACAACTACGAGATGACTGAGTTTCCCTCGGAGGAACTTCCGGGCGCCAGCGTGTTCTACAAAAACGAAGCCGGCGAAATATTCCACACCTACTCCTGCTACGCGCGCGGACTCGATCCCATGGTAGGCACCTACAACTGGCTCGACATCGCGCCCAAGGGCCGTGACGAAGATGGGCTGGCGTCTACCATGGCGTGGGTTCGTCACCACGACAAATACGACGACCGTCAGATTGTCGACCCCAAGGCTGTGTACATACAACCTGCAAAGGTGGACGCGTCCTGCTGTTCAGAGAAGGAGCACTAACCCAGGGGCATTAACCACGAAGGACACGAAGGATCACGAAGGAACCCCGTTGTCCGCGTCTCCTTCGTGGAACTTCGTGCCCTTCGTGGTTAATGGTTCTAGCGTTTGTAGATACTCGTATCGGGATGATAATTCCGCCAGTCGAACCAGTAGTCTTTCAGCGCAGGCACACGATCGAGACATTTCCCCTGCGACGGCCCGGAGACAGCGCAGCCCTGGAAGTTCCATTCGCTCGCGGTGGCAGTATCGAGCAGGATCCAGGGCTTGAGAGGGGCTGGAGGCGCGGCTTTGCTGGCTGACGAAGCGTCCGACTTAGCGTCGGCCGTCTTGGTGTCACCTGGTTTGGCATCCGCCGTCGTATCTGACTTTTCTGCGACTGGCGTCTCAGGCTGGTCGGCCTTCAGGAAGAATTCGGCGTCTTTTCCGTCGATACGGCTGATGAACACGCGAAAAGATTTGCCATCGGCGCCAACAGCTACCAGCAGCGGCGTGCCATGGACGCGGTCGACGACGGGCGACTGTTTGACTAGCGTGTCCCAGGGATAGGCTCGGCTAACGCCATCGATTTCGAGGCCGACAACCACGTCGCGAGATTTCAATTCCGTGCCTGGAAAGTTGATCACCACGGGAAGCTTGGCGACCTCCGCTTCCCACTTGCTGTCATACTCCTTTACATACTTCGGCACTTCTTTCAGCACTTCCGCTGACGCTCCGCCGCCGGACATTTCCGACTTCCACTCGCCGAAGGTCAAC
>JBEKRY010000108.1:0-15032 GCA_049517555.1 Candidatus Sulfotelmatobacter sp.
TCCACAAACTCAAGTTGTGATACGTTGCGAAAGTCGGTGATCGGAAACACGGACTGAAACACCGCCTGCAAGCCGCCGTCTTCGCGCTCGCTGGGCAGTTTGTCCATCTGAAGGAAGCGGTCGTAGGAACGCTTCTGGACCTCAATGAGGTTCGGGATCTGGATGGTGGCCGGAATTTTGGAAAAATCGAATCGTTTACGGAAGGCGTTTTTCATCGTCAAGAGACTCCCAATCTCGGGCACAGCCGAAGGCCGCGCCAAAACCGCGGATAGTGGGGCGCGGGCTTTCTTGTCGAAAACCGCGCCGCGGTACCTACTTGTTCAGAACCTACCTGTTAGAACCTTGCCTGCGTAGAACCTTGCCAGTTAAAGCATCGACTACGTGGAGCTAAATTAACTAGAACCAGAACCTGCAGATTTATCGAGCAGCCGGAAAAAGCGATGGGGCGTCTGCGGGGACAGTCGTTCCCGCTGACGCCAACCAAGGCGTTTCGCCCTTCTTGATTTGAATTCTTTCGCGCCAGTTCTCCGGCCTGTTTCCGCTTCGCCTGCCCGCGAAGCAGCCCGTCCAAAACTTCCCCTGCGAGCCCCTGCTCTTGCGAATCAGTGCTCGCGATTGAGTGAGGCCAAGGGAAGCGACGTTAGGTATAGATGCTACCATTGCCGCCCAGGACTCACAACTAAGAACGTAAAGAAATAACGATTTTGCACCGAGTTCGGTGCTTTTTCGGGAAAAAGCCTATGTGGAGCGGGCACTCCTGCCCGCTTGGTCTTGTTCTTGACCTTGAGTCTACTGCCTAAAGTCAAAATCAAAAGCAGGCGGACAGGAGTGTCCGCCCCACATAAACCCTTATTTCACTTCGACAACGGCGCCGGCATCGGCGAACTTCTTCTTGATGGTCTCGGCTTCGTCCTTGGAAACACCCTCTTTGATAGTCTTGGGCGCTCCATCGACCAGCTCCTTGGCTTCTTTCAAGCCCAGGCTGGTGACTTCGCGGACGGCCTTGATCACGTTGATCTTGTTGGCGCCGACCTCTTTGAGGACAACGGCAAACTCGGTCTTCTCTTCCGCCGGAGCTGCACCGGCCGCCGCCGCGCCGCCCCCAGCCACCATCACCGGGGCCGCTGCCGCCGCCGACACGCCGAGACGGGCTTCGAGTTTCTTTACCAGCGCCGCTGCGTCGAGCAGCGACAAGCCTACGATTGAATCTTCGAGTTGTTGTAGATCCGCCATGTTAGTTCTCCAGTATTTTTGAATTCTTGGTCCCGCTACTTCGCGCTGCTTTCGTTACCTGCAGTTCAGGTTTCCAGTGCGACTGGACCGATTTCTCACGCGCCAGACAACGCTTAAGAACGACCCGCGCAACCCTTGAACCGCCGACAACCAAACTCTTCTACTTTGGTAATTGGGAAATTGAGTAATTGAGAAATTTGAAAACCTCAACCTGTTTCGAGGTTTCAATTATCCAATTACAAAATTTCTCAATTACTCAATATCCCTATGCTTCCTTGAACTTGCCTTTTTCGACGCCCTGACCGAGCACGACTGCCATGTCGCGGCCGACCGCATTCATCACAGTCACCAGACGCTGCGCCGGGGAGCTGATCAGGAACAGGAGCTTCGAATACAGCTCTTCCTTCGACGGCATGGTGGCCAGCGCTTCGATTTCCTTGATCGTGACCACGCGGCCTTCGACCACGCCTACCTTGAAGGTGAACTCCGGCGCGTCTTTGGCGTACTTGATCAGCGCCTTGGCCATAGCTACCGGGTCGCCGGTGGTGTAGGCGATTGAGGTCACGCCGGATAGATCTTTCAGAGCGCCCTCGACCGGGGTGCCCTTGGCGGCCTTCTCGGCCAGCGTGTTCTTGACTACCTGATACTTCGCGCCCGCGCCGCGCAAAACCTTGCGCAGTTCGAAGTCCTGGGGCACAGTCATCCTGGTATAAGTCGCCACGACGATGTTCGAAACGTTCTTCAGGTCTTTACTAAGCTTCTCGACCTGCGCTGTCTTCTTCGCTTTAGTAACTGGCATGATTCAATCCTTTTTCTTTGTCATCCTGAGGCGACGGTTTTTGTCGCCGAAGGATCTGGGCGCGCCGCGAGAATGCGAAATCACGCGTCTGGCGCGCTTCCCTAACTAAGCCTTGGCCGCAGTCTCGATGGGCGTAACGTCGAGCAATATCCCCGGCCCCATCGTCGAACTCAGCGTGCAGCCTTTGATGTACTTGCCCTTGGCGACCGAAGGCTTCGCCTTGATCACGCTCGTGATCACGACGGTCGCATTCTCGATCAGCTTGTCGGGCGTAAATGAAATTTTCCCTACTGGAACGTGCACCAGCGCGGTCTTGTCGGTGCGGAATTCAACCTTGCCGGCCTTCACTTCCTGCACTGCCTTGCCCACATCGAAAGTCACCGTGCCCGTCTTCGGATTGGGCATCAGGCCCTTGGGGCCGAGAACTTTACCCAGGCGTCCGACGGACTTCATGACGTCCGGCGTAGCGATGAGGGCATCGAAGTCAGTCCAGTTTTCCTTGGTGATTTTTTCGACCATCTCTTCGCCGCCGAAGAAATCAGCTCCGGCTGCTTCCGCCTCTTTGATCTTGTCGCCGGTGGCGATGACCAGAACTTTCTTCGACTTGCCGAGGCCGTGCGGCAGGACGACCGTGCCGCGGACCATCTGATCGGCATGCTTGGGATCGACTCCCAGGCGCAGCGTGATCTCGACGGTTTCGTCAAATTTGGCGAACTTCACTTTTTGCAGGAGCGGAACCGCATCCTGCAGGACGTAGGGGCGCTTCTCGACTGCGGAGTGCGCCTTGGCGATGTTTTTTCCTTCTTTTTTGCTCATTCGGTTTTTCCTTGTCTCCCACCGCTGATCGTTGTTCCGTCAGCCGTGGTGCTTTTGACGATTTAAAACATTGAGTAATTGGGAAATTTGGTAATTGGAAAATTGAAAACCTTGCGAGGTCCAAATTGCTCAATTTCTCAATTACCCAATCTCTACCCAACTACTTCAATTCCCATCGACCGCGCCGTGCCGCGGATGCTCTTGATCGCGGTCTCGACCGAGGCGGCGTTCAGATCGGGCATCTTCTGTTTCGCGATGTCCTCGACTTGCTTGAGAGTAACTTTGCCGACTTTGTCTTTGTTCGGAACGCCCGATCCCTTGGCGATGCCGGCGGCGCGCTTCAACAGAATCGAGGCCGGAGGCGTCTTGGTGATGAAGGTGAAGGAGCGGTCGCTGTACACCGAGACCACGACCGGAATGATCAGGCCTTCCATTTCCTTCTGGTTGGTTCTGGCGTTGAACTGCTTGCAGAACTCCATGATGTTGATCTGTGCCTGGCCGAGCGCCGGGCCCACGGGGGGCGCCGGAGTCGCCTTGCCGGCGGCGATCTGCAGCTTTACGTAACCTGTAACTTTTTTTGCCACTTCGTTAGCTCCTAGCTTCTAGCTCTTAGCTTCTGGCCAAGGCTCTGGAATCTTTTTCCCCGATTTCCGGCAAACCGAATCCGAGCGAAGAAAGCGCCCACATCTCAGTGGGGACGAGTTTCTTCTGTACCAAATCCGCAACCATCCCCAGTCCGTTAAGGGTGTGCGCGCCGATTACTTCTTCTCCGGGCTCCGCCATCACCACCACGTCCCCGACGGATATGCCATCGACCTCTAGATAGACAGAAGCTACATCCTGTTCAACGATATAGCCCTGCTTCAAATAGAAGCCCATCTTCCGGGAGGGCGGGATTCCCAACCGCTCGAGTCTTACGCGTGAAATCCAACTAAATGTCGAATGTGCGTCGACCGGAGCCTCGAACTCTTCGATGTTTTGCGGTTGGGCTGGATTCCACACTCGCAATTTTACGCTGAACGCTTCCATCTGTTGCGCCTTCGAGAATCTACGCGACCTTCTCCACCTGATTGAACTCGAGTTCCACCGGGGTGGAGCGGCCGAAAATTGTCACCATGACTTTTAGCGTCTCGCGGTCTTCGTTCACTTCGTCGACAATGCCAGTGAAGCTGGCGAATGGGCCTTCGGTGATGCGGACCGATTCCTGCTTCTCGAACTTGACCTTGAGCTTCGGTTTCTCGCGGCTGTCGGCCACTTTGTAGACGATGTGCTGGACTTCTTCTTCCGACAACGGCGTCGGCTGCTGGCCGGTGCCGACGAATCCGGTGACGCGCGGCGTCGATTTGACGACATGCCAGACGTGATCGTCCATATCCATTTCGACCAGCACGTAGCCGGGATAGAACATGCGCTCGGAGGTGTACTTCTTGCCGCCGCGGACCTCGGTGACGGATTCGGTGGGGATCAGGACTTTGCCGATCTTGTCCTGCAGCCCGAAGGCGTTGACCCGCGATTCCAGAGACTCTTTCACCTTGCGCTCAAACCCGGAGTAGGAGTGGATGATGTACCACTTCATGTTCGGGTTCTTGGGCGGCTCGCCGCTCGCGGCGGCGCCATCCGCGCTTGGTGGTTGCGGCGGTTGTTCCCCACCTGCCGCAGCTTCGTGTTTTTGTTCGTCCTGCATCATGTGGCTTCTTCCTGGCCAGCCGCTTCCTTCGCCGACCAGCTCTCGTCTAGTGAACTTTGAAATAACCGAACAGCGCGGTCACGCCGTGCTGAATGACGTAATCAATCACGGCAAAGTAGAGCGCGAAGATGAAAACCGTGATAACTACCACCGTCGTCGTGGCCTGAACTTCCTTCCACGATGGCGCGGTGACTTTGCGCATCTCGGTGCGCACGTCGTTGTAGAACGTACGGATCCGCTCCGGCCAGGACTTGATCTGCTCGCCGAGGCTGCCCGTTGCTGCTAGATTCGCCATTTTCTTCGTCTCGACTGACATCGCTATCGCTACTCCTGGGCCGGCTACCTAAGCCCTACTTGCTCTCTCCAAAAACTCTGGCAGGGGCGGAGGGATTCGAACCCCCAAGTTCGGTTTTGGAGACCGACAGTTTAACCGTTGAGCTTACGCCCCTGAATCTGATTGAGGAATTTGATAATTGAGTAATTGTGTAATTTGAAAATCGCAGCCTCCGGTTTTCAATTACACAATTACAAAATTTCCCGATTACCCAATCTACTTCACTTCCTTGTGCGGCGTGTGCTTGCGGCAACGGTTGCAGAATTTCTTGAACTCCAACCGTTCCGTCGTCGTCTTCCGATTCTTGGTCGTCGAATAGTTCCGCTCTTTGCAGTCACCGCATTGTAATGTCACAATTTCTCGGGGCATGACTCACTCCATCTGTGTGGCGCAAGCGCCACATAATCTTTTCCTACTGAATAATCTCCGCAATCGTGCCGGCGCCTACCGTATGCCCGCCTTCGCGGATCGCGAAACGCAAGCCTTTTTCCATGGCCACCGGCGTGATCAACTCAATCACCAGGCTCACGTTGTCTCCCGGCATCACCATCTCGGTGCCCGCCGGAAGTTCCGCCACGCCCGTCACGTCCGTCGTTCGCAGATAAAACTGCGGACGATAGCCCTTGAAGAACGGCGTATGACGTCCACCCTCTTCTTTGGTCAGAATGTAGACTTCCGCCTTGAACTTGGTGTGCGGAGTGATCGATCCGGTCTTCGCCAGCACCATGCCGCGCTCGACATCTTCTTTCGCAATGCCGCGCAGCAGAAGTCCGGCGTTGTCTCCCGCCATGCCTTCGTCGAGTTGCTTCTTGAACATTTCGACGCCCGTCACCACCGTCTTGCGGGTGTCGCGGAAGCCGACGATTTCTACTTCTTCGCCAACCTTCACTTTGCCGCGCTCGATTCTTCCGGTGACCACCGTGCCGCGGCCTTGAATCGAAAAAATATCTTCAATCGGCATCAGGAACGGCTTGTCCAGTTCACGCGCCGGCTGCGGAATGTATTTGTCCACCGCCGCCATCAACTCGTCGACCTGCGCCTCCGCCTTGGCTTCTCCGTTCAGCGCGCCCAGTGCGGAAACGCGAACCACAGGAACGTCGTCGCCGGGGAACTTGTAGCTCTTCAGCAGCTCGCGGACTTCAAGCTCAACGAGCTCGAGCAACTCCGGATCATCGACTGCATCGACTTTATTTAACGCGACGACGAGATACGGCACACCCACCTGCCGCGCCAGCAGCACGTGTTCGCGGGTCTGCGGCATCGGACCATCCGTCGCCGCCACCACCAGAATGCCGCCATCCATCTGCGCCGCGCCCGTGATCATGTTCTTGATGTAATCGGCGTGGCCCGGGCAGTCGACGTGCGCGTAGTGCCGGTTCGCCGTCTCATACTCGACGTGCGCCGTCGCAATCGTGATCCCGCGCGCCTTTTCTTCCGGCGCGTTGTCGATCGAGTCAAACGACCGGAACGTGTTCTTCGGATTATGCTTCGACAAAACTTTCGTGATGGCCGCCGTCAGCGTAGTCTTGCCATGATCGATGTGACCAATCGTCCCTACGTTGCAGTGCGGCTTGGTACGATCAAATTTTTCTTTCGCCATAACTCAGCTCTTAGCTCCTAGCTTCTAGCTCAAAACCCGTTTAAAACTACTTCGCCGTGCCTTGCACCTTCGCAATGATTTCCTCCGACACGGATCTCGGAGCCTCCTCATAGCGCGCAAAGTGCATCGAATATTCCGCACGCCCCTGCGTCGATGAACGCATGTGGGTCGCATAACCAAACATCTCCGCCAACGGTACGATGGCCTTGATCACCTGCGAACCCGCGCGGTGCTCCATGCCTTCAATGCGTCCGCGACGCGAACTCAGGTCGCCCATGATCGTGCCCGCATAATCTTCCGGCGTGACCACTTCGACCGCCATCACCGGCTCCAGCAGCACCGGAGAAGCCTTGCGGGCGGCTTCCTTGAATGCCATCGAACCGGCAATCTTGAACGCCATTTCGTTCGAGTCGACATCGTGATAGCTGCCGTCATACAGCGTAGCCTTTACGTCGACCATCGGGTAGCCCGCGAGAATTCCGCCTTCCAGCGCCTCGCGAATGCCCTGATCGATCGGCTTGATGAACTCTTTCGGCACCGACCCGCCTTTGACATCATTCACAAACTCGTAACCCAAGCCAGGCGGTTGCGGGTCGAGATAAATCTTGGCGTGCCCGTATTGTCCCTTGCCGCCGGTCTGGCGAATGTATTTACCTTCCGCCTCGGAATGCTTGCGGATGGTCTCGCGATACGCCACCTGCGGCTTGCCGACATTGGCCTCGACTTTGTATTCGCGCATCATGCGGTCGACGATGATTTCCAGATGCAACTCGCCCATGCCGCTGATGATGGTCTGCCCGCTGTCGGGATCGGTATGAACTTTAAAAGTAGGATCTTCCTGGGCGAGGCGGTTCAACGCCAGGCCCATCTTTTCCTGGTCGGCTTTGGTCTTCGGCTCGACCGCGACCGAAATCACCGGCACCGCAAACGTAATCGACTCGAGCGCAATCGGATGATCTTCGTCGCAAATGGTGTCGCCGGTCGAGACGTTCTTCAAACCCACCGCCGCGCAAATGTCGCCCGCGAGGATCTCTGAGATTTCTTCGCGCTTGTTGGCGTGCATCTTCATTAAGCGCCCGATGCGCTCGGTCTTGGTGGTGCGCACGTTCTGCACCGAGTCCCCCGTCTTCAACTGCCCGGAGTACACGCGGATAAAAATCAATTGGCCGACAAACGGGTCCGCCATGATCTTGAAGGCCAGGGCAGAGAAGGGCTCTTTGTCATCCGCTTTGCGGACAATCGCTTCGCCATTGTCGGGATTCGTACCCTTGGTCACGCCCACATCGAGCGGCGACGGCAGGTAGTCTACAACCGCGTCCAGCAGAGGCTGCACACCCTTGTTCTTGAATGACGTTCCCACCACAACCGGGAATACCTTCAGCCCAATGGTCGACTTGCGCAGCGACTTTTTCAGTTCGTCGGCGGTAATTTCTTCGCCTTCCAGAAACTTGTGCAGCATGTCGTCATCGTTCTCGGCGACCGTCTCGACCAGCTGCGCCCGAAAGGCTTCCGCCTTCTTTTTCAGATTTTCGGGAATTTCTTCGACCACATATTCCGCGCCCATGGTCTCGTCTTTCCAGACAATCGCCTTCATGGTGATCAAGTCAACCACTCCCACGAAGTTCGCTTCTTGTCCGATGGGAATCTGAATCGCGATGGGCTTGGCGCTCAGGCGCTTGCGGATGGTATCGACGGCGTGCTCGAAATCCGCACCCATCTTGTCAATCTTGTTGATGAAACAAATTCGAGGGACACCGTACTTATCGGCCTGACGCCAGACTTTTTCCGACTGCGGCTGCACTCCGTGTACCGCGTCAAACACCGCAACAGCGCCGTCCAGTACGCGTAACGACCGCTCGACTTCCGCCGTGAAATCGACGTGGCCGGGGGTATCAATAATATTGATGCGAATATCGCGCCAGGTGCAAGTCGTGGCGGCGGAGGTAATCGTGATGCCGCGCTCCTGCTCCTGCTCCATCCAGTCCATGGTGGCCGTGCCTTCGTGCACCTCTCCGATGCGGTGCGTCTTTCCCGTATAGAACAGGATGCGCTCCGTCGTAGTGGTCTTTCCGGCATCGATGTGGGCCATGATGCCGATGTTTCTGCAGCGTTCTAATGGGACTGTTCTGGGCACGACGCTTACTCTTTCTGGGCTCTGACTTCTGTTATTGATTGAGTAATCGGGAAATTTAGTAATCGGGAAATTGAAAATCAAAATCCCAATCGCTTTACCAATTACACAATTACCAAATTTCCCAATTACTCAATTCTTCTTACCACCGGTAATGCGCGAACGCCTTATTGGCTTCCGCCATGCGGTGCACATCTTCTTTTTTCTTGATGGCTGCCCCCTTACCGGCAGCAGCATCCAGCAATTCATTGGTCAGCTTCTCGACCATTCCCTTTTCACCGCGGGACCGGGCATAGGTAATCAGCCACCGAATCCCAAGCGAAGTGCGGCGGTCGGCATTCACTTCGACCGGCACTTGATAGTTCGCTCCACCGACGCGCCGCGTCTTTACTTCGAGCAGCGGCTTGGCGTTCTCGACCGCCTTCTTGAACAGCTTCAGAGCTTCGTCACCGCCCTTTTCCTGCACCTTCGCCAACGCTTCATAGAAGATGCCTTCGGCGGTCGAGCGCTTGCCCTGCCACATCATCGAGTTAATAAACTTCGTCACCAGATCCGACTGATAGACGGCATCGGCCGGGACGGTCCGCTTGGCGATATGTCCTTTTCTTGGCATGAATCAGTCCTTAAGCCTTCTTCGGGCGCTTCGCGCCGTACTTCGAACGCCCCTGCATGCGGCCGGCGACGCCCACCGCGTCCAGCGTGCCGCGAATCACGTGATAGCGCACGCCCGGCAGATCCTTCACGCGGCCCCCGCGAATCAGCACAATCGAGTGCTCCTGCAGGTTGTGGCCGACGCCGGGAATATAGGTGGTCACTTCAATTCCATTCGTCAGCCTCACGCGCGCCACCTTGCGCAAGGCCGAGTTCGGCTTCTTCGGAGTCTGCGTGTACACGCGGGTACAAACCCCGCGCTTCTGCGGACATCCCTGCAACGCAGGGCTCGCCGTCTTGTAACGGGGCCGCTTTCGGCCCTGGGCCACTAACTGGTTAAACGTAGGCACGCTTCGTCACTCCTCAGCCGCGCAAACATCCTGCCTCAACGCACAGGCGGCGCAGCTTGAAATCCTGCCGCAATCCTGATCTGCTCAATTCTGAGCTAGACGCGCATCCGTAGGCATGGCCGGCTCATATTCAGCAAAACCAGAGCCAACCATTACTTCTCGCCGCGCAAGTTCGCTTCCGCAAACCGCGCCAGAGAGATTCTGGATTCCCTTAAGACCTACGCTTCACGCTGCCGACGGTGGCGCCCGGCCAAAACTCCGGGGGCACTCCGTTTCGTCAGCCTTGCCCTGCATATCCTCCCACAAAAGGGCGGAAGGCACCGCAGGAACGTTTCAGCGAGGAAAATCTCCGAACTTGCTCCGTCCGGAAACGCATTTCTCTTAGTCTATCGCCTTGCTGCAGGTCATCTGTGCACACAATCACACAGCGCAACCGACAGCATACTGCAAGCTTGGATGTACTCGCGGAACGAAACTACTATAGCAAGTCCTTGCAAACATCGTCAACCCGTCTTTTTGCATCCCACTGGCACAGGGACTGGAACGCAAGGCGAACCATGGTTGGGCGAATGGTTGGGCGAATGGTTGCGTGAATAGAGCAAGCGCATTCCCGCGAGAGATCCTTCGCAAAGAACACTCAGGATCTCGGCAGGAGGCTCCCGCGCGCAAAGGACGCGCGCTCACGCCTCCTAAGCACCTCGACTTGCTGATTCCGTCTCCAGCCTCTACACTACAAGTTTTCCAATTCATTCGATGACTCGTGCTGCGCAACGTCGGGGCGCGGAGCTAGGATAGCGCTCTGTGACAACTATCAAAAGAGGGGTGCATGGGTAGGTCGCATTCGAACGCGTTACGGTTGGCGGTTGCAATCCTTTGTATGTGGAGCATCAGCGGCTGTGGCAAAAAGACCACGGCTGGCGGTCCAATCTTTCCCGGAAGAGTCAACCTGATCCCCATCAGCAACACCTCGCTGGCGGTGGGCGCCACATTTTCGTTTACCGCGTCCGTGCAAAGTGCCGCAGGCCAGAACATTAATACGACTGTCAGCTATTCGTCGAGTGATACCTCGATTTTGACGCTCGCGCCCAATGGCGTGGCTTGTGCCGGACACTGGGATGTCGCCTTTACCACATGCACCGGCGGAGGCACGGGTGTAGTTCAGGTCACCGCCTCGGCCCTTGGCGCCGCCAGCGTTCCGACCTATGTCTTCGTGCATCCTCCTATCGACTACATCACTGTCACCGGAGTTGTGCTCAACGGCGTTGTTCCGGTTCAGGAGCCCTGCCTCTCCCAGAGTCAAACCATGACCGTGGAAGCGCACGCTTTCAGCCAGGGCACCGACATTACCCAATCAGTCGGTCCTTTTACTTTCTCGTCCAATAATCAGACCGTCGTAACCCTCATCCCGATTACCAACATCGCCTACAATTTCGCGACGAATCAGGCCACGGCGACCGCCCAATTCCCAGGAATCGCACAGATCTATGCCAGCGCCGGCGGCGTTACCAGTTCGTCGTTTTTGCAGCCGCAATACCAGAATGCGCAAGGCACGACTTCCCCGCCCCTGGATTTCTTTTCCACCTGCCCGATCCAGAGCGTCGCTCTCGAACTCGGCTCGGGAGTTCAGCAGTCGAACCAGACCACATTCGTCACCGGAAAAGGCAATACCCAAACGGTGACCGCTATTCTGACCGATTTGATGGGATACACTTCCCTGCCCAGCGTCAGCGGCCGAATCGTGCTCAGCAAGATCCCCCTGACGTGGAGCGCCTCGCAACCGGGCGTATTGGCCACCCCCGCAGGGTGCATCCAAAGCTGTGTTCTCTCGACCCCGTCCCCGGGGTCCGGTTCGGTCACCGCTTCCTGTTCCCCGCCCACCTGCAATATAGGTTTCCCTCTCGTCCCCTCGTCGCTGGCCACGCCCGCCCTCGTGGCCTCCTGCACTCAGTTCTTCGGCATCAATTGCCAGGAACTCATCCCGGTCCCTGTCTACGCGGAGACCGCGATCTCCGGCCTGATCACCGGCACAACCACCCCGCCAACGGTCCTGGCGACCAGTACCGGATGTTCCGCCGTGGCTCCTGTAACCTGCAGCACAGCCGTTTACGAATTTTCAACTGCCAAGAACTCGACTGGCCCTGAAAATCCGTTGCCGGTTTCGCCCAATTCTCTCCAATTCGATCTTGCCGGAGACAAGGCCTATCTGGGCAGCCAGTTCGGCGCCCAACTCATTAACCCGGCGAACTACGGCAGCAGCAATAACCCATACACCGCGCTGAACACCGTTACTGGAAACGTGCTGGCCACTTCGAACAACGGAACCGTAGCGGTATTCTCCGACACCATTACCACTCCGAATCAGGTCTACGTCGTCAATAGCTCCAATGCCAATTCCGTGTCATCGACCGCGCTGAACATCTCCAGCGCCATAGCTGCCGCTTTCTCGCCCGATGGATTGAAAACATTTATCTTCGGCAACAGCGGAAGTTCGCTTTACGTCTATTCTGCGCTGCAGGCCTTGCAGGGCCCAATCGCTCTGTCCGGGCCCGCCAACGCGAACACAGTCGCCTTCTCGCCCAATGCTGCGTTCGCGTTCGTCGCAGAAGCCGCCGCCAACGGCAACTCCGCCAATCTGACCGCGTTTAACACCTGCAACAACCAGGTCTCGGCTAGTCCGACTCTGGTTCCCGCCGTTCTCTCTTTGCCCGCCAATCCTCTTTTCATGCAGGTATTGCCCGGCGACCACATCGAAGGCACGGACTCTTATGGCTTCTCGATTCCCGACGGAACTCATGTGCTGGTGCTGGACGCGACCGGATTCGATATCGCCACCGCCACCACGTCAGCGCCGCCGGCCGGAAGCCTCTGTCCGCTGACCCTGACCTTCATCAGCAACGACTCGTTGCGTCCGGCTCAGCGCGTCGAATTAGGCCAGGGAACTCTGCAGCCGGTGAATTTCTTCGTATCGGCCGACGCTTCGCAGCTTTATATCGCAGCCGCCGGCAACGCCAGCATCCTGGTCTACGATTTCGGCGCCGGCGCAGTGACCAGCGGCATCGAACTGGTAGGAAACGCCACTCCCATCAGCGCCGCCGTGTCGGTCGATGGCGGCACGATTGTGGTCGCGGGCAGCGATGGCTTAGTACACGTTGTCAGTACCGCCGTCGGCGGCAGCGACCAGATTCAGCTCACCTTCCCCAGCTTGCCGAATTACCTGAACCCCTTCTGCACAGCCACTCCCACGCCCGGGCCATGCATCTTGAATTTGGTAGCCGTCAGGCCATAGGAGCAGGCACGGGGCTGGGTGAATTGTTTTGGACTGGTTTTTTAGCGGAAATCGGTAATCGAAAAGAGGAACGCTTACTGGCAACTAACACTGGCTACCGGCAACTGCCTTTAAGTTCCAGTTCCTTGCCCACGCTGTCGAGCACTCCATTCACGAACTGCACTGACTCCGGACTCGAAAACTTCCGCGCAATCTCCAGCGCTTCGTTAATGACTACGGCCCGCGGAGTCTCGGGATAAGCCATCAACTCAGCCACCGCCGCCCGCAGCAGATTGCGATCCACCGCCGCCATGCGCTCCATACGCCAGTGCTCGGCGTGCCGCTCGATCAACCCGTCAATCTCAACCCCGCGGTCGGTCGCGACCCGAAACAGATCGTCGGCAAACCCCCGCACTTCCGCGCTCGCCGTCCCGTTCTCACCCCAGAACGTTCGCCGCACCTGCTCGGCATCCTGCTTGCCCATGTCCGATTGAAACAGCATTTGCAGCGCGAGTTCCCGGGATTTGCGGCGTGTGCCCATAAGAAAGCGATCAGCCGTCAGCTTTCAGCTCTCAGCTTTTCAAGAGCAGCTCCTTCGGCTTGCAGGTTCAGTTTACAGGAAGAGTACGACCAAGTTGGCTGAAACAGCGGGTTGAGTGAGGTTACTTGCGTCGCTTGGTCTTCTTCGATTTGTCATTCCGAGCTGATTTGTCATTCCGCGTTGACTTGTCATTCCGAGCAACGCGAGGAATCTGCTTCTGGCCGCCATCATTCCCGCCGTCCGAGTCCCGACGCCGGCCGCGCTTCTTGCTGACAGCTGAAAGCTCAGAGCTGATAGCTGTTTTCAGCGCCGCCATCTCCACCGCCGCCAGCGCCGCCTCGAACCCCTTGTTCCCCATCTTCAGCCCCGCCCGGTCAATCGCCTGCTCCAGCGTCTCGCAAGTCAGCACCCCAAACGCGTGCGGCACTCCAGTCTCCTGTGCCGACTGCCCAATCCCCCGCGCAACTTCGTTCACGATCACGTCATAATGCGCCGTGTCCCCACGCAGCAGACATCCGAGACAAATAATGGCGTCATACTTCTTCGTCTCCGCCAAAGTCCGCGCCGCCGACGGAATCTCAAACGCCCCCGGCACCCGCACGACCTCGATATCCTCACGCCGGGCCCCCGACCGCAGCAGACCATCGCAAGCGCTCGTCAGCAGCCGCTCCGTAATGAACGCATTAAACCGCGCCACGACAATGGCAAACCGCCGCCCCGTAGCGTCAAGGTTCCCTTCGACAGCGCGAAACTCCGCCTCCGGCACTGGCTCCAACTTGATTTTGATTTCCTCTGCGATCTCTGTGTCCTCTGTGGTAATAAATCGTGGAAGAGCGGCGCTTCAGCGCCGCGTCAGCCTCACAAAAAAACATTCGGGCTTTAGCCCTTACTTCCCTTTGAACTGCGCCGCGCGCTTCTCCAGAAACGCCGTAGTCCCTTCCTTCTTGTCTTCCGTAGCGCACGACACGGCAAACAGCACTGCTTCCAGATAAAGCCCCTCGCTCAAAGTCATCTCCATGCCCTTGTTGACGGCCTCCATCGCATACTGCACCGCCAGCGGAGCATTGGCGATAATCTTCCCCGCAATCGCCTCCGCCCGCGGAATCAACTCCGCTGGGACAGTCACTTCATTCACCAGCCCAATGCGATGCGCCTCCTGCGCCGTAATCATCTCGCCCGCCAGCACCATCTGCATGGCCAGCCCCTTGCCGACCAACCGCGGCAGCCGCTGCGATCCGCCGTATCCCGGGATGATCCCCAGCTTCACCTCCGGCTGCCCCAGCTTCGCATTCTCACTAGCCAAACGCATGGTGCAAGCCAGAGCAATCTCGCATCCGCCTCCGAGCGCAAAGCCGTTGATGCAGCAAATCACCGGCTTGCCCAGATTCTCAATCAGATTCAACACCGATTGCCCGCGATGCGTGTACTCCTTGCCCGTGACGGCATCCTGCTTGGCCAGTTCGCCGATGTCGGCCCCGGCAATAAACGCCTTCTCGCCCGCGCCGGTAAAAATCACGACGCGGATCGTCTTATCGTTCTTAATGTCATGAAACGCCGCCCGCAGCTCCTCCATGGTCGCCATGTTGAGCGCGTTGAGCACCTTCGGCCGGTTGACGGTGACATAA
>JBEKRY010000109.1:0-20286 GCA_049517555.1 Candidatus Sulfotelmatobacter sp.
CTACACCTTGTACTTTGATTATCTGCACGCTCCCTTCGCAGAGCTCTGGCCGAGTGACGTCCTGGTATTTTTCTGGGTTGTACCCGCGACGATGACGCTGTTTCTCAGCCCCAGAGATCAAAGCAGGGGGTTCCGATGGCTGCGTCTTTGCGACTTTCTGCAGGTTTGCGCTCTGGTGCTGTCTCTTGAGCTATCGCTGCTGTTCGTTCCCTCCCGATGGCAGGCCTCGGAAAATGCCATGTTGGTTCGGACGTTTCATGTGGCCATTTTCTTCTTCGGCGTCCTGGCTCTGAGTTTTCTGGTGCGAGGGCTGCTCACTCCATTTCGGACCGCGCGCTCGTTCTTCTTTCGGCTGGCAGCTTTCTTCTTCTTCTTCGGAGTCACAACCAACACCACCCGCTACGCCATGTCGGCGGGAAGTTATCGCCAGGGAACATGGCTCGATCTCCCGTGGACGCTCAGCTTTTCGCTTCTGGCCGGACTGGCTGCTACTTGGACTGACCGTGAGCAGCGTTTGCCCGAGGCCGAGCCCCGCCTTACGAGCATGCAGCTGTTGGCCCAGTTCTCGCCTCTGCTGATTCCGGCCATCGTCTTTCCACTCGTCCTGAGAATCGCGCAGGAGCAGTTCCTATGGTCCGTCATCCTGGTGATGGTGTCGTTCGCAGCCGCCGGTGGACGCATGTTCTTCGTTCAAAATGAATTACTCATCAGCACTCGCGAGTTGCAAAGGAATCTCGCGCTTTTGCAGGGTATTACCGAGGGCACAACGGATGCGGTCTTCGTCAAAGATCTCCAGGGCCGTTATCTGATGATGAATCCCGCCGGCGCGGCCTTCCTGGGCCGGACGGTGGATGAGGTCATCGGCAAGGACGACACGGAACTCTTCAATCCCGAAGCCGGGCGCGAGATCATGGAGCTGGACCGCATGGTTCTGCAAGCGGGCGAAATGCAGACCTTCGAAGAGGCAGGCACGGCAGCCGGGGTATCTCGAATTTACCTTAGCAACAAAGGTCCGTTTCGCGACGCCAACGGGAAGGTGGTTGGGCTGCTGGGCATCTGCCGCGATATCAGCGACCGTAAAATGGTGGAAGAGGAAATGCGCCGGTCGCAGCAGAAGCTGCGCATTCATTTCGAGCATACTCCGCTGGCGGTGGTGGAATGGGATCTCGACTTTCGCGTGGCCGACTGGAACCCCTCGGCCGAGCGCATCTTCGGATACTCGCGGGAGGAAGCTCTCGGACAGCACGGCAGCTTTATTGTTCATCCGCAGTTTCGGGAGCGCGTCGACCGGGTCTGGCAGACTCTTCTGCAGGAAAAAGGCGCCACCCGCAACGTGGGCGAGAACGACAACATCACCAAGGACGGCCGCATCATCTCGTGCGAGTGGTACAACACCCCATTGGTCGATGAGTCGGGACGAGTGCTCGGCGTGGCGTCGCTGGTGCAGGATGTTACCGAGCGCGTGGCTCTCGAAGAAAGGCTGCGCCAGTCGCAGAAGATGGAAGCCGTTGGACGGCTCGCGGGCGGGGTGGCTCACGACTTCAACAATCTGCTCACCGTCATCCTGGGATATTCACAGATTTTGGCTGAGGGGGTGCCCGCGGGCAGCCGGTTGGCCGACAGTACGGCTCAGATCAAGTCGGCCGCTGACCGCGCCTCCGGTATCACTCGCCAGTTGCTCGCCTTCAGTCGCAAGCAAGTGCTTTCGCCGCGAGTCATCAATTTAAACGACATCGTGTTGAATCTCGACTCGCTCCTGCGTCGGCTGATCGGAGAAGACATCGAGGTCCTGACCGCGCCCTCGAACGACCTGGGCTCGGTGAAGGCCGATCCGGGGCAGATCGAGCAAGTCATCATGAACCTCGCCCTCAATGCTCGCGACGCCATGCCCAGCGGCGGAAAACTCACGCTGGAAACCGCGAACGCTCAGCTCGACGAGTCCTACACCGAGCGCCACCAGCCCGCCGAACCCGGACTCTACGTCATGCTGGCCGTGACCGACACGGGGCACGGCATGACTCCCGAAACCCAGGCGCGCATTTTCGAGCCCTTTTACACCACCAAAGAAGTCGGCAAAGGCACAGGCCTTGGCCTCTCCATGGTGTACGGAATCGTCAAGCAGAGCGGAGGTTACATCTGGGTTTACAGCGAGCCTGACCGCGGCACGACTTTCAAGATTTATCTTCCCCGCGTCGACCAGCCCGCTGAAGGCGTGGACGCCCAAAACCGTCCCAGGAACGTGCAACGCGGCACCGAGACGATCCTGCTGGTCGAAGATGATCCGCAGCTCCGCCAGCTCAGTTCCTCCGTTCTGGCGCATTGTGGCTATAAGGTGCTGGTCGCAAGCAGCCCGGAGGAAGGCATAGAAATCTGTAGGGCGAACCATCGCGATATCAGCTTGTTGGTCACTGACGTGGTCATGCCTCGCATGAATGGCCGGCAACTGGCGGAACAGATCCAGCGGGCTTCTCCCAAGGTAAAGGTGCTCTACATTTCCGGCTACACCAGCAATGCTATTGTTCACTACGGAGTGCTAGATGCGGGCCTCGCGTTCCTGCCCAAGCCCTTCAGCTTGTCGGCCCTGGTGGCAAAAGTCCGGGAGGTGCTTGACTCCGAGCCTGCGCAAGGCGAGCCAGCCGAGTAGCTTTTGCGCGGCGGCTCAATTTTAAATTATTTCTCGATGTCATCCTGAACGCGGCGACAGCCGGGCGAGGGACCTTACGTCGGCCGACGTTGTTGATTCCGTGGATGGGAGTGCCTCCGCTTTATGCGGAACAGGCGCTCCTCGCAGCTGTACAACCGAATGTCTGGGCTTCGTAAGGTCCCTCCGGAGCGCTTGGCGCTCTTCTCGGGATGACAATCGGTCGGTGAATCCGTGAGTTTTTCTGTTTATTTTTGTCCCTCGGCCCAATAACTGGTGCGCGCCAGGACTGTCGCATCTCCCCCAGTTCTCAACCGCACTCGAATCTGATGCATCCCGGGATGTGGACTCTTGGGCGCGAAGCTCAACAAATAGCGGCTGTGCAGATGATTGGTGAAATCATTCATCCGCACATCGAATTTCTTTTTGGTGGCGAACAGTTCGTACTCGCCGCCTGTCATGGAAGCGATGGTGCTCGTAATATTTTTCTTCATGGCCTGCGCCGTCATGTACATGAGACTGAGGAAGTCGATGCCCTCGTGCATCTCGTTCATGTTGGTGCCGCGCTCTGTGTCGAGAATGTTGGAGAGCGCCGGGGAAAACGCCAGCGCGTACATCACGGAATTACTCTCGCCGATCGCCTTCACAGTATCGTCAATTTTTACGATACTGCCGTGGTCGCGGGTTTCGCTGATCAGCAGGAGCACACGCTGCCGCTCCTCCGGCTCCTGCTGGAGCAGATGCACCGAGTATGCGATGGCGTCCAGGATGGCCGCTCCTCCATCTCCCGGCTGCAGATTTCGCAGGTCGTCGTTCACCAGGCTATCGTCTTTCGTGAAATTTCTTGTGAGATCGACCTGGCTGTCGAACTCCACCACTGCAACCCGGGTGGTTCCCAAACCGAATACCGGACCGAGCATCGACTTCAAACCTTCCAGTCGCGGAAACTCGGCGTAGGCCCGCCGCCCGCGCTGAATCGCGACCACCAGCGAGACCGGCTGTCCTTCAGGCGCATCGTCGAGGCGCGCCGGTTGCTCCACGCCGTCGTCTTCCACGATGAAGTCCTTGGCCTGCAGTCCATACACGATTCCGCCCTGCCTGTCTTTGACCAGCGCGGGAATCAAAACAATATTGGATTGGGAACGGAGAGTTGTTTCCTGAGCAAGGGCGCTTCCGCAGAGCAGGGCCAGAACGAGCAGGGCCAAAACGAGCGGGGCCAAAACGAGCGGGGTCAAAACGGGCGGGGTCAAAACGGGCGGGGTCAAAACGGGTGGAGACAGAAAGAAGCTTGTCCCGGCGCGCCGCAGATTATCCCGCCTTGCGATTTTCGCGCAGCACTTCATCCAGCGCATCTGCTAATAGATGCGCCCGCTTCTGATAGTCGGTTGCTCCGCTGGCCTGGTTTTTCTTGAGCAGGTGATATTCATCGGCGATATTCAGCGCCGCCAGCACGGCGAGCCGCACCGTGTCGATCGTATTCGTGGCTTCGGCGACGGCGCGCATTTTGGAGTCCACATACTCCGCCAGCTTCAGAATATATTCCGCGTCGGACCCGCGCAGGTTATAGGCCTGATCGAAAATCTCCACCCGCACGCTGGAGTTCTGCGCGTCTTTCACTATCTGATCCTTCGTAGCGGTAGCCATAAAAGCGTTCTCCGTAGAGACGTAGCTGGCTACGTCTCTCGTGCGAAATCATACAGGGCTAGCTGGCCTCGGCAATCGTCTCGATCTGCTGCAGCATTTTCTCGACGCGCCCGCGAATCTCCTCCCGCTCTTTCTTCAGCCGTACCATTTCCCGCCGCAGCGTTACCAACTCCTCTTCGCGGTCGTCCATCTGCTGCCGCACCCGCTGGGCATCGCGTTCAGCCGTGGCCTGGGCCTGCCGGGCCGCCTTGTACATCTCTATGGTGCGATAAATCTTGTCTTCGAGCGCCTGAAAATCATCCACCGGAACCTGCTCCGCCAACGGTTCAACCGCATTCAATGCCATGAGTGCACTCTTCTCCACCGGAATTTCTGGAACTTCCTCGCAGTATACTCCACATCTTTGTGGAGAACGCGGCCGATCACTCGGTCTCAATCGTCTGCCAATCGGGACAATCCGGCAGGAGAGAATTGGCTATAATTTCAATTGCCAGGAAGCTCGAACTGAAGCTCGAAACCCAGGAGGTCACCACTCATGAAACGCCTTGCTTATTTAGCCCTCGGATTATTGCTGATGCTGGTCGCTCTCCCATCCCGTAGCGCGGCTAAGACAAAAATCGAACTCAAGGACGCCCAGGGAAAATCCGTCGGCGACGTCGTGATCTGGGATCAGGGAACGGGCCTTGGGCTCCAACTCGACCTCCACGACCTCACGCCCGGTGTTCACGCCATCCACTTCCATCAAGTGCCTAAGTGCGAAGGCCCCGACTTCAAATCGGCGGGTGGACACTTCAATCCTGACGCGAAAAAGCACGGTTTCGATAATCCCGACGGCCACCACGCCGGGGATATGAAGAACTTCACGGTCGGCGCCGATGGCAAGGCTAAAATTCGGATGGAAGATGCCGACGTCACGTTGAAGGATGGCCCGCATTCACTTCTGAGCAACGGCGCGGCGATAGTAGTCCACGCTAAAGCCGACGATTACAAGACTGACCCGTCGGGCAATTCAGGGGATCGCGTCGCCTGCGGCGTCATTACGAAGTAAGAGTCTGAAATAGGGCCCTCAATTAAATTCCTGTCATTCCGAGTGCAGCGAGGAACCGGCTGTTTGCCGGCAGCGCCTGCGCGGCATGGCGTGAGCCAGCGAAGTCAGCGGGCCAACTTCGCCAGTCGCCGCGCCGCTTCATCCAGCGTCTCCGGCTTCTTGCAGAAGGCAAACCGAACCTGCTTCGCCCCGTCCCGCGGATCGCGATAGAAACTGGATCCCGGCACACAGGCTACGCCAATTGTCTGCACGAGATATTGCGCGAACGACACATCGTCGTTAAACCCGAACGCGGAAATGTCGGTCATCACGTAGTACGCGCCGCGCGGACGAAAACATCGGAAGCCAGCCGCGGTCAGCGCGGGCATGAGACGATCGCGCCGCACGCGGTATCCCTCGGCCAGCTTCGCATAATATTCCGCGGGCAGACTCAATGCCGCGGCGCCCGCCTCCTGCAGCGGCGCGGGCGCGCCCACGGTCAGAAAATCGTGCACCTTGCGAATTGCATTCGTAATCTTCTCCGGCGCAACTGCCCAGCCCACGCGCCATCCTGTCACACTGTAGGTCTTCGACATGCCGTTGATCGTCACTGTCCGCTCGCGCATGCCTTCGAGCGACACCATGGAAATATGTTCGGTTCCTTCGTAGAGAATGTGCTCGTAAATCTCGTCAGTGATTGCCAGCACATCGAACTCCACGCACAGGTCGCGAATCAATTCCAGTTCGCGGCGAGTGAACACTTTGCCCGTAGGGTTGTTGGGAGTGTTCACGATGATCGCCTTGGTGTGCTTGTCGAACGCCTGCCGCAGTTCTTTTTCGTCAAACGTCCACTCGCCGCCTTCGGACGTGGGCGGACGCAGTTTCACAAACTTCGGCTTGGCTCCGCTCAGAACCGAGTCGGGCCCGTAGTTTTCGTAGAACGGCTCGAAGATCACGACTTCATCGCCGGAGTTGCACACCGCGAGCAGAGTCGAAATCATGGCCTCGGTCGATCCGCAGCACACCGTGATTTCTTTCTCGGGATCGACCGTAATTCCCTGCCAGACGCCCATCTGCCGGGCAATGGCATTGCGCAGATTCTTCGCACCCCAGGTGATGGCGTACTGATTCACGTCGGCTGCAACCGCCTGCTGGGCGGCCTGTTTGATCTCCGCCGGGGCAGGGAAGTCGGGAAACCCCTGCGCCAGATTCACCGCCCCGTGCAACATCGCCTGCCGCGTCATCTCCCGAATGACGGACTCGGTAAAATATCCGACCTTGTCGCTGAGAAATTGTTTGCCAGGCATCATCGTTTTAATCATGGCTTGAAACCGACGCTCTGCCAAAGTTCCGCGGTATGGAACATGATTCCATTGGTGACCACGTACTCGACATTGCGAAGCTTGTGGATATCGTCCAGAGGATTGCCGTCGACCAGAATCACGTCGCCGCGCTTTCCTTTCTCGACCGTTCCCGATTCCTTGTCGAGTCCCATGGCGCGCGCGGACACGATGGTCGCCGCCTCAATCGCTTCCATCGGGGTAAATCCGGCTTGTACGTACAATTCCATTTCGCGGTGCAGGCTGTGGCCGGGAACCGTCTGGTCGGTGCCTGCGACTACCGGAATGCCCGCGCGGTGCAGCGCTCCGATGATGGCCAATTCCTTCTCGAAAACCCTTTCGCCAATCTCTGACCGCTCCGTCGGCGGTCCCACGTCGGTAAGTTGTTCGGCGAGTTCAGGAGCGACTTTATTCACGCCGGGCTCGAAGCTGGCGGGCGGTTTGGCAGTGGTCGCGGTGAAGAATTCGAACAGCGCAATGGTTGGATCGACGACCGTGCGATGTTCCTTCAGGAACGACAGCGCCTTCTGAGCGTCAGCGGAATCAAGATCAAGATTGGCCGTGGCTTTCGCTTTGTCGAGACGGCTCATGCCCGCAGGAAACGGCGCATGCATAATGTCTGCGATGTAAGTGATGTGGTTGATCTGGTCTTGTCCGGCTTCAATCGCCTGATAGGCGTTCAATCCTTCAGGGACGTGCCCCGTAACGGTCATGCCCAGGCGATGCGCTTCGTCGGCGATGATTTTCAGTTCCGCGAGTTTGACCGAGCTGTAAATTTTCATCTGCTGGAAGCCGGCTGCGTGGTAACGGTCGGTCCACATCAGAGCCTGTTCCGGAGTGTCGACATGCTCCACGCCCAGGGTGTAGGTGCTGGTGCCGTCGACAATTCCCGCCGCAAGAATTCGCGGGCCGAGGCCGCGACCCTGGGCAATGGCGTCGCGGACGGCGGTGATGAACTCAAATTCATTTCCGCAATCGCGCACCGTGGTCACGCCTGCCGCCAGGTAAATCGGTCCCCACTCGACCTGCTCGAAGTGCGCGTGCATATCCCAAAGCCCGGGCAGAATTGTCTTGCCGTGCGCGTCCACCACATACGCATGCTTCGGAATGTTGATTGTGGAATGCGGCCCGGCGGCGATGATGCGTCCGTTGTGAATCACGACGGCCGCATCCGCAACTGGCGCGGCGCCGGTTCCGTCAATCAATGTGCCGCCCACGATGGCGATGGTCGACGCTCGGCTGCCGGAGATTCCTTTAGAAATCTCGGCCAGGGCGGACATACCATCCGCTCCGGCGCGTCCCACGAAGTCGCCCAGGGCACTTTCATAGCCGTCGCGAATGGCTTCAAAGTGGTCGAATTCGGCATCAGTCGTGATCGCGGCAACCAGGTTGCGATTTGCGTCAAACCACAGCGTCTCGCGTCCCCAGATCAGGCCTTCGATGGTGTAGCGATCGAGCTTTTCTTCTCGGCTACGCTCGCCGGTGCCGTTCTTTTCGGTGATGTGAATCGTATCCTGCCCGCGAGGTTCCACTTTCACGCTTCCGCTGGGAAGCGTGGCCAGTTGTGCCGGCGAACTATGCGTGGCCCAGTAGCGCACCATGAGCATTTGCATGGTCGTCGGAGCGTAGCCCGCAATGGTGAAGAACGGCCCGGAGGGCGAGGGTAGATCGCTCTGCTTGTCGCGGGTGCGGAAGTGAACTCTGTTGCTGGCGGCGTCGATAGTCACGGATTCGTCAATCGACACGGAGCGCGCGGTCAGCCCTTTGATTTCGAAGGCCTGCGGCGTCAGGTCTTGAGCTGCACGAAAAGTTGCCGCGAGCGGAACCGGCGAACCGCGGTCGGTGAACTTGAAATCCATCTTCACCGCGAGGGAGTCGCCGTCGCGCCGGATTTCGTAGGTTTCCTCGCCAATCGGCGCCTCGAATTTGTGCAGGGTGAATTTGCCGTGTTCGACAACCGCGGATGAGTCGGGCGCGGGCTGTTGTTGAGCAGCGACTCCGGGGGAGGCCGCCGCAAAGACGACGCAGGCAAGCACGGCGAGGAGAAGAAGGCACCGAATGTGTTTTCGCATGGTTGTAGATGAGCTTACGCACAGATGGCAAAATCTGCGACCTACTTCTTCACCTGTATTCCCAACTCGCGCAGTTGCCGTTCGCTGACCGGCGTGGGTGCGTCCACCATCAAATCCACGGCGCGCGCGGTCTTGGGGAAGGGAATCACTTCGCGCAGGCTTTCGGCGCCGGCGATAATCATCACGATGCGGTCGAGGCCCAGCGCGATCCCGCCATGCGGAGGCGTGCCATACTCCAGCGCCTCCAGAAAGAATCCGAAGCGCGATTTCGCCTCCTCGTAAGTCATGCCCAGCGCGCGGAAGATTTTGCTCTGAATATCCTGGCGGTGAATACGAATCGATCCCGAGCCCAGTTCGGTGCCGTTCAGCACGACGTCATAAGCCAGCGCCCGCACCGCGCTCAGCGGCGACTGCGGATCGTTCACTGACTCGACGCCCGCTTCCAGCAAGCTCATGTCTTCGTCATGCGGCGAGGTAAACGGATGATGCGCCGCCATCCACTGCTTCTCGCCTTCGTCCCATTCGAACATGGGGAAGTTCGTGACCCACAGGAAGCGAAAATCTTTCGCGGGGTCGCCGGACTTCTTGAAAATGCCATGCTTCTCGGCATATTTCTGCGCCAGCGCCAGCCGCAGCAGTCCTGCCGAAGCGTAAATCGCCAGCTCTGCGGGCGTGACTTTGCGGTGCGCCGGCAGCGCTGTCTGCGGTCCGGCCTGCGCCGATCCCGCTACCAGCACGATCAGGTCGGCATCTTCCGTCCCGACCTTCTTCGCGATCGCGGCCGCGGCGTCGGGGAACTTGTTGCCGATGCGCTTGAAGTCCTCGAAAATCTTTGCGCCGCCCTTGGCATGGAACATGGGCTTGATGTCGTCGCGCTCCTTGCGTGAGAGTTCGCCGACCTTGGGCGTTCGAATGGCGATCACCGGCAGGTTCGCATTGATGGCGAGTTCCTGCAGATTCTCCGCCGTGAAGCAGTCGCGCACGTCGGTAAAGGCGGGCAGGCGCAGATCCGGCTTGTCGATGCCGTAGAGTCGGATGGCCTCGTCATAGTCCATGCGCGGAAACGGCGTCTTGATCGCGCTGCCTGTGGCTTGAAATGCCGCCGTCAGAAATCCTTCAACCACTTCCCACACCCGCTCCGGCTGCGGATATGACATTTCCAGATCGATCTGGGTGAACTCTGGCTGGCGGTCGGCGCGCAGGTCTTCGTCCCGGAAACAGCGGACAATCTGGAAATATTTATCGAAGCCTGAGATCATCAGAATCTGTTTGAACATCTGTGGCGACTGCGGCAGGGCATAGAACGTCCCCGGCTGCACCCGGCTGGGCACGAGATAGTCGCGCGCGCCTTCGGGCGTGGAACGCGTCATGAACGGCGTTTCAATCTCGAAAAATCCCTGCGCCGAAAGATAGTCGCGGATCGCCTTCGCCACTTTGTGGCGTGTCTCGATGTTGAACTGCATCACGTCGCGGCGCAGATCGATGTAGCGATACTTCAGCCGCGTCTCTTCGTTGGTCAGCGCTGTGTCCGAGGGCAGGAACGGCGGCAGCTTCGACTCGTTCAGAATGCGAATCTCGTCCGCAACCAGCTCCACTTCACCCGTAGGAATGTTCTTGTTCAGGGTGTCAGCGTCGCGCAGCTTCACCGTACCAATTACGGCGATGACGTACTCGTTGCGCACGGTGTTGGCCTTGTCGTGCGCGGCGGCGTTTAGCTCATGATTGAGCACAACCTGGGTCACGCCGGTGCGGTCGCGCAAGTCAATGAAGATGAGGTTGCCCAGGTCGCGCCGCCGGTTCACCCATCCCATGAGCACGGCCTTCTTGCCGGCGTCGGAGGGGCGCAGCGTCCCGCACATGTGTGTTCGTCGCAGATCTCCTAAGAAGTCGAGCAAAGTGTGTCCCTTAGTGTCAGAATTGCGGCAGGATGCCGAAACCCAAGATTATAAACGGTCTTTTCGTGAGCGGGATGCATCGGACCATCTTCGGTGGTGGCTAGGTTGGAATCTTTTCGTCGTTGCGTCATCCCGAACCGCGGCGTAGTTCAGCCGCGGGAGGGATCTCCCCAAGGCACGATTTTGGGGAGATCCCTCTCTCCGCCTGAAAAGCGGCTTCCCTCGGGATGACGTCGCGCTCGAAGATTCAAACTGAGCTACTACATCTCTATCGCCACAGAATCGCTGCGATGCCCTTCCGGATACCCCAACTCCCGCCCGTGCATCTACTATAGATACGATGACCGCAGCCCCGCTTGCCGTCGAAATCCAGCAGCCCGCGCCCGCTCTCCGGCTACTGGTGGAGTTGCCTTCCCGGCGGAGCGTGTTCCTCGAAAATCTGCGCGACTTTGTCTCTCCGCGCCCGCTTCCCCCGCTCGAACTTCGCTCCGCCCCAGCGCCTTTCTGGGCCGACGTATTCGTGACGCGTCCGCTGCCCTGGGACGGCTTTCTGCAATCCGGCGCGGGTCACGTCGTCGTACTCGGGCTGCTGATCGGACTCACCCGCTTCGTTGCCCTGCAGCCTCAGGTCGTGGCGAGGCCAACCTTCGACCCCTCCCGGGTGGTGTACCAGGCCACGGAATACCTGCCACCACTCGATACTCGCAGCGCTCACGCGGCTCGGCGAAGGAAAGCCGCCCGAAGTTTGTCGCAGCCGGCGTTGTCCGAACAAGCTTCTTCCAGACAGCCCATCATCTCTCTTCCTCGCGAAGCCGATAACCGCTCCCAGACCATCGTTACCGCGCCAAATGTGAAGCTGAAGCGGGACGTTGCGCTGCCCGACGTCGTTGCCTGGTCTGAGAATATGTCCGATCCGATGCAGAAGCCGCGGCTGGCAATTCCTCCCGTTCCGCTGACGCTCGCGGCCGACACTGCCCGAGTCGGGCCTCACCTGGAAAGCTCCGTCGTGACTCCGCCGCCCGATGCGGTCCATGTTGCACATCGCCGGAATTCGACCTCGCTGGAAACGTCCGTGGTCGCGCCGCCGCCCAGCGTCGAGACCGCGTCCACGCGTGTCGTAGGCGACTTGAACATTGGCCGGAGTTCTGTGATTGCCCCTGCGCCGCAACTCGCGGTCAGCGAACAACGCTCCCGATCCGGATCTCGATCGTCATCCTCCGGCGCCGGCTTGAGGGCTTCTCAACCCGTTCCTCCGCCCCCCTCGGTTTCTGCGGGATCTTCCGGGGAGTCTTTCGGAGGACGCGGGCGACTGATTGCGCTGAACCTGCATCCGGCGGTTGGAGCGCCACCGAGCCCACCTCAGGGCAACCGTCGCGGCGCGTTCGCCGCCACGCCGGAGGGACAGCCTGCGGCGTCCGGCGGCGGCAAAGAAAATTCAGGTGGATCAACCCGGAAGGGAACCAGCGATTTGCCGTCCGGACTCTACGTCGGAAGCACAGCGGCGAAACCCTCAGCTGTCGCGGGAGATCCTAAGCCTGCCTCAGCCTCCAGCAACCCAGCCCCGGCGAACTCCGTCAACCCGAATCTGATGGCCAGCGTGCGCCCGCCCCACCTGACCGGCGTCCCGTCTCGGGGAACGCAACCCGAAAGCTCGGCCAAGCTTTCCGAAGTCGAACGACAGGTTTTCGGCGATCGCAAGTTCTATTCCCTCTCGCTGAACATGCCGAATTTGAATTCAGCCGCCGGCAGTTGGGTGATTCGCTTCGCCGAACTCGGGCATGATTTGAAGAATCACGATTCAAGCAATCATGATTCAAGCAATCATGATTCGGGTAATCATGATTCAAACAATCATGATTCAAATAATCATGATGCAAATAATCATGATGCAAACGATCGCGACGCGAACGCGCCCTCGGGAGAGCTTTCGCAACCCACCGCGATTCGCAAAGTCGATCCGGCGTACCCTCTGCAACTGATGCGGCAGAATGTCGGCGGAACGGTGATCCTTTACGCGATCATTCACGCCGATGGAACCGTGGGCAATGTGCGCGTCCTGCGCGGCGCCGACGATCGCCTCGACCGGTTCGCCAGCCAGGCGGTCGCGCAGTGGCAATTTCAGCCCGCCGTCAAGAATGGCGCGCCGGTTGACGTCGAGGCGACGTTCCAGATTCCATTTCGCCCGCAGCGCGCGGGTACGGATTTCTAGTCTCTTGCTCTCGCGACCGGCCGTCTTCACTTAATCTCGCGCACGCGGAAAGAGCCTGAATCGGATACGTAAACGTCATTGCCGGTGACCGCGAGACCGATTGGAACCAGGTTGGTCTGCTTTGCCGGCAGGTTGTTTCCGTTGTATCCGTAGTTGCCCGTTCCTGCCAGAGTTTCAATCGTGCCGGCTGAATTGACCATTCGAACCCGTAAGTTGAGCCAATCCGAGATATAGAAATTGCCCTTGTTGTCGACTGCGACGTCCGTCGGAAGGTACAACCTCGCCGACGTAGCCGGTCCTCCGTCGCCACTAAATCCCCCTGTGCCGTTGCCGGCCACGGTTGAAATAATGCCGGCGGTATCGACCTTGCGAATGCGATTGTTGTACCAATCCGAGATGTAGACGTTACCCGCGCCGTCCACCGCAACCCCGTTAGGGAAAAACAACAATGCCTCGGTGGCTGGGATTCCGTCTCCGTTGTAACCGGCCTCGTATAACTCTCCCGCGATAACCGTGGTGGCCCCAGAGGGAGTGATTTTCCAGATTGCGTAAAGTCCATCTGACGCGTAGAGATCACCGCTAGCGCCGATAGCCAAGGCAATGGTCCGGGCGGCCAGCGTGAACCCGTTGGAAGCCGTCAGTGTCGTCAGGAATGTTGTGATCGTACCCGAGCTATCGACCTTGCGGATGACGCTATTCCCCGAATCCGCAATGTAAACGTTGCCACTGCCATCAGCCGCGACTGCTTGAGGCACAGAGAGAGCAGCGGAAGTCGCCGGACCACCGTCGCCCGAGTAAGCGCAGATTCCAGTGCCTGCGAACGTACTAATTATCCCCGCAGCCGATACTTTGCGCACGCGGCAGTCATCGATGTCGGCGATGTACAAATTGCCCGCCGCGTCGAAAGCCATGTGGGCAACGTAGTTGGTAAAATTCAGGCTGGCTGCCGTCGCTTTCCCTCCGTCGCCGACATATCCGCCGGCGATCGTACTCACGATCTTGGTCGATGCGATCTGCCGGAGCCGGTCGTTGTACGAATCCACCACGAGGAGTCCCCCAGCGCCATTGAATGCCATTCCTCCTAGACTCGAAAAGCTAGTGGATAGCGCCGTCTTGCCATCCCCATTGAAGCCTTCAGTCCCGTTTCCCGCCATGATGCTGATGATCTGCGTGTTCAGATCGACGGCCCAGATGTCCACAGAGGTGAGGTATAGCTTGCCCTCCCCAATCAGCAACTGGTACGGGAGGTTGATGGCGGCCGATGTGGCCGGACCGCCGCTTCCTGTATTTCCAGCCATGCCGTTTCCCGCATAGGTATTGATGGTTCCTGCCGAGTTTACGATGCGAACTCGTGCGTTACCGGTGTCCGCAATATAGAAGTCGCCGTACCCGTCTGCCACCGCACTAAAGGGGTTACGGAGACTGGCTGCCGTCGCCGGTCCGCCATCTCCGCTGAACCCAGCTGTGCCATTGCCGGCGACGGTGTAGATGATTCCTTTCGGGTTGACCTTTCGAATTACGTTGTTCCATGTGTCCGCGATGTAGATGTTGCCGGCCGCGTCGCCAAAAACTCCCTGGGGATAGTTGAGGCTCGCCGCGGTGGCAGGGCCGCCGTCCCCCGAATATCCGATCGTGCCATTTCCTGCCACGGTCGAGATGATTCCAGCCGGCGTGATCTGTCGAATCCGCGACCCGTCGGTAATCAGCAGATTGCCGTTGCGGTCGAGCGCAATGCCGTAGGATTGCGAGATTGTCGCCGATCTGGCCGGACCGCCATCGCCGCTGAATCCGCAAATCCCTGTGCCGGCATACGTGCCGATCGTCCCCGCGGCGTTGATGATGCGGATTCGGCAGTCGGTAGTGTCGCTGATGTAGATGTTGCCCTGGGAGTCTCGAGCCACTCCAGTTGGCAGCGCAAGGCTGGCGGAGGTCGCGGGTTTTCCGTCCCCGATGTATCCGCCGGCGACCGTGCTCACGGTTGTCGTAGCCGCGCTTGCTACGACGCAAAGCGCTGCCCAAATTCCCCAGCATCGCAAGCTATGATTCACAGACTGTCTCAGGATCATAACGTTCTCCGTCAAATTGAGTTCCGGGACCGCGAACACTCGCACCGCTGCCTTCCGGTTATGTGGGGGCGTTGTGTCTCATGATTGCGAGAGGCTCACAGGGGGGCCAGGGCAAGGGAGCTACCGGAATATTCGGAGGGAATGAATGGTTGGGTCGATGGAGCAATCAGGGAACGGTCAAAGTCCAGGCTGGTCCCCTAGCCGCCACTGGCGCCGCGTCGTTTCTCCAGCGCCGCGTAAATCGCGGGATCGGTGCAGACTTCGTAGTACGAGCGCTCGGTCCATCCCGTGACCGCGAAGTCGGCGGGATCGATCCGCGGAATGCGGCTCTCGCGCACGACGATGGTCCGGAAGATGTCTTTATCCACCGGCACCGTTGCCGTGAACAGCCGGTATTCGCCTTTATCCGACGCCATGGCGGCGGGCAGGCGCACTTTCAACGGCTCGAGCGTAATCTCCTGCTGCAATTTGCGGAAGGCGGTTTCGTTCATGCGAATGCCGCCCAGGTTGAAGCTCAGAATCACATCTTCCGGGTTGCCGTTCTCGTCGAGTTCCGCAGCCTGAAAGGCATACACGTGGAACGGCCCGGCCTGGGGTTCCATCACTTTGCGCGCGCGCTTGTTGCAGGATGACAGGCGGTCACTCTCGTTCAGCGCCTCGGAAATCATGATCTGATGCTCGCCATCCATCAGGTAGAGCGGCGCGGCTTCCTGCAGCGTGATGCCCACTCCCAATTCCAGCCCGGGCATGCCCGAGCGCTGCATCAGCTCGTTGTATCCACGCACGATTTCAATGATCTCCCGCGCCAGCACGCACATGCGGCTGACCGCCAGCCCAGGCTCGCCTTCTTTTTCGAGAATGGCCAGAATAATAGCGTCGCCTTCCAGAAACACTTTGCGGGCGCCGTACTTTTCCAGCAGCTTGTTCACCGGGTCATAAAAGTTCAGGCTGAAATAAGACGCCGGATTCAAACCCTTCTCCATCATCGTGCGCGTCAGGCGGGTCGAGTCGCGGACATCGGCTTTGAGCACCACGTGGCGCAGCACTCGTTCCGAGTCTGTCTGGCCCTGTTCTTCGGGGAGCAGAAATTCGTAAAGCGTTCCATTCACCCGCGACAATTCCTGGATGCGCTCATTTGCTACGAGATTGACGGTATCCAGGGCGGCGTTCAAAGTCTCCAGCCGTCGCAAGTCGCGGTGATAGTGAAAGAAGTCTCCCAGGAAGCGTGCCGCTACTTTCGCGCGTTCCGCGCCGCGGCAGCTGGCGACCTTCGCCACCGCCGTATAGAGACTGTTCGGCGTGAGCTTGCCGTGCTCCTGAATCATGCGCTCGACCCGGTCGCATTCGGTGCGGTCGGTCAGTGAACTTTTCAACTGCTGCGGATTGATGCGCGGCGCGTACTCACCCAGCAGCGGAACCACGAAGTACGAGGCAATCGCATGTTCCATCACTTGCTCGTCTTCGAGCAGGCGCACCCAGGCCGCCAGCCGCTCCTGCTGCGCCAACCCTTCGGCAGAACCTTCCGGAGTTCCGGTTCCTACCAGAGCCCGAGCATTCTCGGGAACATTCATCCATGAGTCGAGCGTCTCCGCGCTCACTTCCTCGCCATATTGCGAGCGCAGATAGACCGAAACCACTTCCCGGATCCGGCCATAGCGGTCCGGATCGCGGTCCCATTTGCCCAGCATGACATAATGCTCGGCGCATAGGTAGTCATCCCGCCCGTCTTCTGAAAACAGCAGCCGGTTCAGAAACAGCGGATAGGTGAAATAGCTGCCGCCGCTGGTCTCTTCGCCGAACAGCGACCGCCGGGTGCGGGCCAGCGTGCTCTTCTCCACCTCGCGCAAGGTCGAAAAGATTTCCTGCCCTGTCTTGCGCAGGATGATCTTCTTGCGTACCTGGAATTGCGCCAGACGCTCGCGATATTCATGCGCTTTCTGCTGCCGCATGTTGTCGTAGGACTTCAGCAGCACGCGGCAGCGCTCCAGCACCTGCAGAAACTGCTGGTTCATCTCCGTGCGCAGGAATTTCGTCACCGCCAGCCGTGCCAGCAGGTCCACCGGCAGCTTGAACTCCTTCTTGGCGCGATTGAGTGACGCCACCTGCAACTCGGTGAGCGCCGACTTCCATTCTCCCGGATCAATCTTGGGCCGCGACGCTTTCCCGGCCTGGTTTCGCATCCATGACGGCCCCTGCGTCGTTACCGGAGCTTCCGCCGACAGCAAGCCTTCCAAATCGCCATGCCGCGCGATCAGGCGCGCAATCTGCGCCCGCGCCAATTCGACAAACTTCGGACTGAGCACCACATCATGCCGCAGATTATCGACGCCGACCGAGATCCCTTCGAGCGAAACAAAGGGCGTGGACGCGGCCAGAGTTGGCGGCGCCGGTTTTTCGGGCGCTCCACCCAGGCGAAAGATTGGAAGTCTCGGCATTCTTAATTCTGGATTCTGAGATTAGAAATATTTGGAAGTTGCTGATTTCAAACGGACATGTCGAGGTTAGCACGCAGAGCGTGGGGGCTAAAGTTACCTCAGTTACCGCCCGTTAACCTGTGGTTTCCGTTGGTTTTAGGGATAAGCCGTCCCGTGCGAAGAACGATCCGTGCGGATGTACTATCCGGTTTGCGATGTGGCACGTTACGTGGCACAATGTAACTATGCCATCCGTCAACATTCGCCAGTTGCGGGACACCCGACGTCTCAAGGAACTGCTGAGCGCCGGCCAGACCGTGGAGCTACGAGAGCGCCAGAATGTTATTGCCCGCATTGTTCCCGCACACGCGCAGCCAGGCCCTGAAGACTGGCCCACCTTTGCCCTTCGTCGCCGGAAGATATTCGGGAAGAGACGCTTATCAGGAGCTGACCTGGTGATCGAGGAGCGCGGGCGCTTTTGAGTATTTACGCGGACACAAGCTTCTTCGTCTCGCTGTACTTGCCCGATCGGCACTCAGAGGAGGCGGATCGTCGCATGGCCGCAAAACCGGGCCTCTGGTTCTCTTCCCTCCACCGTGCGGAATGGATGCACGCCGTTTCACAACATGTTTTCCGGAAAGAAATCACTGCTACTGAGGCGAGACGGGTACAGGCGGAATTGCAGCGCGATCTCGGAAGCGGACTTTGGTTCAAGGTCGACCTGCCGGAATCCGTTTGGGATACCTGCATAGAATTGGCGCGCCGCCACGGTCCCCGCGTCGGCATGCGAACTCTGGACAGTTTGCATGTCGCCGCTGCCCTCGAACTCGCGGCCGAAGCCTTCTGGACCTTCGACGAGAGGCAGGCTAAGCTCGCGGCCGCAGCCGGTTTGCAGACGTCCTAACCTCGGTGCCCGCGCTCACTATTCCGGATGGTATTCGTCGCTCGGCTGGTGATAGTGCTTCTCGACGTAGTCGCGCTCCTGCTCGAGTCCCCAGGCCTCGGTGTGCCCCTTGTACTTCATCCCTTCATTGATCGAAAACGAAGGAATGCCCACCCGCGCCAGGCTGAAGTGATCGGAGCGGTAAAAGTGTCCCGCCTCGGGCAGGGCATCGGGACGAATTGCCAGCCGAAATTCTTTCGCCATAGCCTCGACCACGGGATAAAAGGTTGTGCGCTCCGCCCCGGAAACCTGCACTTCTTCCGGCGCTCCCAGAGGCTTCACATCGTCATAATTCAAGTCCAGCGCAATCTTTCCCGCCGGCACCGGCGGATGCTTACCCAGATATTCTGACCCCAGCAGTCCCTGCTCTTCGGCTGTGACCGCCGCAAAAAGAATCGACCGCCGCGGGCGCTGCGCCGCCGTCCCGTAGGCTCGCGCCAGCTCCAGCAGGATGCCGCATCCGGTGGCATTGTCCTGCGCGCCGTTGAAGATGTTGTCCCCCGGCATATCCGGGCGAATGCCGAAATGATCGTAGTGCGCCGTATAGATCACCGCTTCGTCGGCCAGCTTGCGATCCGAACCCGGCAGAATCGCCAGCACATTATTGGATTCGAAATTCCGGACCTTGCTCACCATGTGCGCCTTGAGCCGCGCTGATAGCTGAATAGGATGGAAATCGCGCGACTGCGCATTTTTCATCATCTGGTCGAGATTCAATCCCGGGGTGGACGTTACCAGCTTTTGCGCTACTTCGAGCTGCACCCACGACGCTACCTTCAGCGCCGGACCTTCCAGTTTGAGATAAGACTTCTCTCCGGAATTCGAATTCCGCACCACTTCCCACGGATAGCTCGCCATCTGCGCCTGATGAACCAGAATCACGCCCACCGCGCCCTTGCGAGCCGCCTCTTCGTATTTATAGGTCCAGCGTCCGTAGTAGGTGAGGGCCTTGCCCTTGAAGAACTTGGGATCATTCGAAGGCGGCTCGTTGACCAGCATGAGCAGGACTTTTCCGCGCACATCCAAGCCCTTGTAGTCGTCCCAGCCATACTCCGGCGCTTCGATCCCGTATCCGACAAACACAACGTCGGCATCCACGTCCGACTGCGCCTGTTGCGTCTGGTCGAAGGCGACATACTCGTCCAGCGGTCTTAGCGGAACGCGGGCTGCGTCTGCGCTCCCGCCGTCTTTCGCATTCGTAATCACGAACTCGAATGTCGTCTCGGGCAGCGTCGTGATCCCCACTAGGGGAACCTTTTGCAGATAGGTCCCGTGGTCGCCGGCCGGCTTCAGCCCGTACTCGGCAAACTGCGTGGCAATGTATTCGGCCGCAACGTCGCCGCCGCGCTGCCCCGTGCCGCGCCCCTCCAGCAGATCGTGCGACAGATAGCGCACGTGCCAGCGAATGTGTTCCGGCGTAATGGTTTCCAGCGCCACAAACGCCGGCCCCGGCAGCTTCACCGAAGGCGCGCTCTTCGCCCCCTTCGCGCCACCTGCACCGCCTTCAGCCCATAGCGGCAGGCTGGCGCACACCAGCAGACACGCCGAAATGATTTTCAGCATTGCTCGCATAGATCGTTCAAGAATGGATCTTTCAAGCATCGGTCGTTCATCCCCCAACCAAGTGGCGCTTGCCGGAAGAGTGTTTTTTCGTGAGAGTCTGCGAGAATTGTAACGGACCACCCTGCTCCGGTTATAAGAAGAAGTAGGCTATCCGGTGCACGAGAGTGCACCCACCCCCGGAACATCGCCCCGGCCGGACGTGTCCGGATGCGCGTTCCGCGCTGCCGTCTGCGGTGAGTTCTTTGTTTCGATCGTGGTTTTGATCGCGTGGGGGCGGGTCTTAGACCCGTCCGGGCCGAGCGCTAGCTCAGCTTGTTTCCCCCCTTTTTATTGCTGCCCGCCGGACCCGGCGGCTAGTTCTTCGATCCTCAACCCGCGCGGAAGTCCCGCACGTCTTCTCCCGGCTGGAACACCACTGCCGGAGCCAGTTTCCCCGCTTCCGCCATCCGCCGGTTGATCTCTGCAAAATCGG